>JBDTSU010000395.1:0-3474 GCA_039930965.1 Betaproteobacteria bacterium | reverse complement strand
ACACCGCGCCAGTTCTTGTGGTTTGGTAGAGATTTCGATCCGCGTACGGATCGCCCGCGAGAAGGCTGCCCAATGTAGTTGGGTAGCGCAACCTGCAAGGTTCATATCATTCCGCTAAGGCAATACCTTCCCCGACTGCGCCTTTGCCACCGACACGTCGGCCTGGGTTATCGAACCATCGGCATTCAGATCGAATCTGGCCGTGCTGATGTTATTGACCGGCTTGCCGACATTGGCCTTCACCGCGCTGATGTCCGCGGCCGTGACTTGTTTCGTGCTGCCCACATCGCCGATCAGGAAACCGAACGAGGCCTCCGCATTGGTGGAGCCGTTGACGCCGGTGAGTTTGAGCGTCAGCCGTTTGTTGTCGGCGACATTGGTGAGCGTGGCGATGACGTCATTGCCCGCGCGCGCGAGCGTGACGGTCGCGGCGGAATTGAGCGCCGAATCGAGCGCGGCCGCGGCGCCCTCCGCGCTGATCGGATTATCGAAGCGAAAAACCACCATATGACCCGCGCCGATGGCACGCGGCTCGACGCTGATCGAGCCGGCTATCGGCTGCGCGTGTGCGATGGTGAGGTCGAATGGCGTGCCATTGTGAAATTTGCGCGAGAACACCGACAGCAGGTTGAGTACTGCCGGCGGCGCGCTGACCTCGCCACGAAATCCACTTTTCAGTTGAAAACCCACACTCGCGATCGCGCCACCTGCGACCGCATCGCCGACAGAGGACGAAAGCCGGAAGTTGGCTGAACTTGAATCGCCCACACCGGCGTTGATCGTATCGCGCGGCATGGCGAAGTTGGCGCTCGATTGCCCGGCGGCAAGGCACACCGGCGACAACGCGAGGCTCGCCCCCGCCAGGATCAGGAACAGGTGGCGCGCCAGGAGGATCGCCGAATCGCGACTCATCATCCTACCTCATGCCCAGTCGCGTCTGGATCGCGGCCAATGCCTCTTCAAGCATCCTGATGCGCTTGCCCTGCATCTCGATTTCCGCGTCTTTCCTTTCAACCAGTTGATTCAGCCCCTGGATGGCGGCAAGTGCCACACCGCTGGCATCGATCACATTGATGGTCTTGTCGCTGTCACCCAATCCAAATGCCGCATGGAAGTCCTCCGCCATCGGCCCGACATGACGCGCGCCGGAGACTTCGGCCTGGTAGCGCCATTGCGTGACCGGCAATTCAATGACCCGTTTCAGGACATCGAGGGTATTCATCGCGGTGAAATCCTTCTTCGTCGCGCGGGAGCTGGTGCAGGACCACGCGCCGCCGCCGGGAGACAGTGAGCAGCCATTGGTGAGCGCGGTATTGGTGCGGAAATAGATGCCGCCCGTCGCGCGCGCGTTGAAGGAGTTACTGGTCAGGCAGTCGAAGTTCGCGTTGATGCTCACGTCACTCCAGACGAAGCAGCCGTCGAATATCGCCCTCGCCCGAAAGCCCGCAGCGAAGGTGTTTGCGCCGCTGGCCTGATTACTCTGGCCGCCCGGCACGGTCGCGGCGGAACCGCTTGCGGTGTTCTGGAGGCCACCGCCGACGGTCGCGTAGAAGGCGCTGGCCGTATTGTTGTTGCCGCCTCCCACCGTGGTGGCCTCGGTTTGCGCCTTGTTGTTGATACCGCCCGCGACCGTTGCGTAAAGGGCGGTGGCAAGATTCGGGAATGCCGCCACACCGCCGCCGCCCACCGTTGCCGCACGCACACCCGCGCCACCCGCCACGTTGAGTGCGCTGCCAAGCGTGACGTTCGGGCCGTCTGCGGTGGATTCGAAACGTGCGGCACGATTGCCCTCAGCGATAATCTCGACAGGTACCGCGTTGGTGCTGCCAAGGACCGCGATTGCGCCAAAGCTGTTGCCGCCGAACTTGAAATAGTTGTTGGTGAATACCGCGGCAGAGGGATCGACCGCAATCGTACCGTTGCCGGTGATATTGCCGCCGGTCAATCCGGCGCCCGCGACGATCTCGGTCACGGTACCCAGACCCGCATTGTCGGCCGCACAATACCAGGCAACCCCACTCCACTTCGCTATCTGTCCGATCGCGCAAGCAGCGGGAGGGAGCAATTGCGTACTGGTCAGGTTTATCGTTCCCGTCGCCGTGATCGGTCCACCGGTGAGTCCCACGCCGGTCGCAACACTGGTGACGCCACTCACCGCCGCTGCACCGGTGCCCAGTTGGCCGCTACTGTCGATCACCACGGGCAGCGTGCCAAGCGCCGGTGTGACACCGCTGATGCCGGCGATAAACGTTTTGGTATGAATGTTCCTGCCAATACGCACTACCCCGGAATCGGTGGCATCCGCATTATTGCCGATAGCGATATTGTTGCTGCCCGTGGTGATATTGAAACCGGCAAACTGGCCGACCGCAATGTTGCTGCTTCCCGAGATGATTTCCGACAGCGCGCTCTGGCCGATCGCGGTGTTGGCGTTTCCCCCCTGATTGGAGAGCATCGCGCTGGCGCCCAGCGCGGTATTGTCCGTGCCGATGGTGTTTTGCGCCAGGGCGGATGCCCCGAAGGCACTGTTGCGATTGCCCGATGAATTGTTGAACATCGATATCGCACCGGCCGAGGTGTTAAGGCTGCCGGCATCGTTGATCCGCAACGCCCGGTCACCGAACGCCGCATTGCTGTTGCCGGTCGAAATGAATCCCAGGGCGCCGGTGCCGACACCGCTGTTTGAGACACCTGTCACATTCGGGTGCCCCGCGTTAGCGCCCAGGAATGCGTTGTCCGTGCCGGCGTTGTGCATGAAAAGAGCCGAACCCTTCAGGATATTGCCCACGAACGGGGTCGAATTCACCATCGTCAAGTTACCGGTGATGTCGTTGGGACCGGCGGGGCCCTGCGGTCCGGCCGGCCCTGTCGGCCCCGGCGGCCCGGTAGGACCGGTCGCTCCCGTTGCGCAATTCCACGCCGCGCCGTTCCACTGCGGGATTTCGCCCGCCGCGCAGGCGACCGTGGGCAGACGCTGGGTGGTGGCGAGCTGGGTGGTGGCAAGCGTGCCGGTAATCTGCGCGGCAGGTATCGTTGCTGCCGTCAGCGCACCGGAGACCTGTGAACCCGGCAGGCTGCCCTGCAGCCCCCCGGCCAGCATGGCTGTCGTGGCCACGTTGGCGGAGCCGGCGGACGCGGCAAAATCGGCGGAGGCGACACTGCCGCTGACCTGCGCGCCGGAAATCGTCGCTGCGCTGTCCAGCATCGAGGCGCGGAATGCGTACGGACTGCCGGCCAAGGGCTGGCGCGGACTCATCTCGGCATCGGCATTGATCGCCACCGACAGCCAGTAAGGCACATCGAATGGCAGCGTGATTTGTGTCGCCGAACCGATCACGGCATTGAAATTTCCGTTGGCAACGCCAACCGAAAGCTGGGTCTCGGTATAGAGCGGAGATCCGCCGCTGGCGGCGTTGTAAAGGCGGAAGGTCATCACCACGCTGGTGTTGACGGGCGTGCCGGCGGGGGTCGTCA
>JBDTSU010000394.1:0-3478 GCA_039930965.1 Betaproteobacteria bacterium | reverse complement strand
CGCCGAGTTACCCAACTCCAGCACGGGTGCGGCACTCCAGGTGCTTTTTTCCTGGAAGGCGCGCCCGTGCTTGGTTTTGCACTGCCTGGACAGATTGATTGGCCGCGCAGACCACCGAGACCGCGGAGAAAACCTGCCCTGTTTCTCGCCGTGGTCGCTGTGGTCTCCTTGGCAAACAAAGAACACATGACGCCGCAATGCCGCTGACCGACTTCAACACCCAGCTCTTTGAACTTGCGCAAGCCGACCAGTTGCGCATGCGGCGCATCGTCGATGGTCCGCAGGATGCGTCGATGGTGGTCGACGGCAAACGCGTCGTCAATTACGCCAGCAACGACTATCTCGGCCTCGCCAATCATCCCAAGGTGGTGGAGGCGGCGATGCGCGCGCTCAAGCGCTACGGGCTCGGCGCCGGCGCATCGCACATGGTGTCCGGGCATATGCGCGCGCACCACGAGCTTGAGGAAAAGCTTGCGGCCTATCTCGGCTTGCCCAAGGCGCTGCTGTTTTCGTCCGGCTACGCCGCCAACCTCGGCATCCTGACCGCGCTGGCCGGACGTGGCGATACCATCTTTGCCGACAAACTCAATCATGCTTGCCTGAATGACGGCGCGTTGTTGTCACGCGCGACCTTCAAACGCTATGCGCACGGCGATCTGGGCAAACTCGACGCACTGCTGTTGGCGGCCAAGCCGGGCGGCCGCAAACTGATCGTCAGCGATGCGGTATTCAGCATGGACGGGGACATCGCGCCCGTCCCGGATTTGCTCAGCCTGGCCGAAACCCACGATGCGTTGCTGGTGATCGACGATGCCCACGGCTTCGGCGTGCTCGGCTATCGCGGCAAGGGCACGCTGGAACACTTCAACCTCAAGAACGAGCGCATCGTCTACATGGCCACACTGGGCAAGGCTGCCGGCGGTTATGGCGCGTTTGTCGCCGGACACGAGGACATCGTCGAATGGATTCTGCAATCGGCCCGCAGCTATATCTTTACCACCGCCACCCCGCCGGCGATTGCCGCCGCGATGCAGGCCAGCCTCGAGGTGATGCAGGAAGACCGCGAACGCCTGACGCACCTGCGCATGCTGATCGATTTCTTTGGCGACTCGCTGAAACTGCAAAATGCCAGGCTGCCGTTTTCTCAAACCGCCATCCAGCCGATCCTGATCGGCGACAACGCCACCACGCTCGCGTTTGCCGAAGCGCTGCGCGAGCGCCACATGTTCGTGCCCGCCATCCGACCGCCAACGGTCCCGGCCGGGACGTCGCGCCTGCGCGTTTCGCTGAGCGCCGCGCACACGGCCGATGATCTGTTTGACCTGATCACCGCCCTGACCGACCTGGATGTGGAACTGATGGGACGCGCGCGATGACGGTGTTTGTCGAGGTCACCGGACGCGGCCCGAATCTCACCCTGCTCCACGGCTGGGGACTCAACGGCGCCGTCTGGCGCGGCATTCGCGAAGGCCTCTCCCGGCATTACACCCTGCACGTCATCGACCTGCCGGGCCATGGCCGTTCGCACGGCGCACCGGTCTCGACGCTGGATGCGCTGGTCGAGGCCGTCGCGCAGGCGATGCCGGCGCGATCGCACCTGCTCGGATGGTCTCTCGGCGGACACGCCGCGTTGGCGCTGGCGCATCGCTACCCTGACCGCGTCGACAAACTAGTCGCCGTCTGTACGACTCCACGCTTCACGGCCGCTGACGATTGGCCGCATGGCAAGAAGCCCGAGATACTGGCCGATTTCGCCAAACGCCTCTCGACCAACTACCTCGCGACCATTCGTAATTTCCTCGCGCTGCAGGCGCTCAATCAACCCCAGATGCGCGAGCTGATTCGCACCCTGCAGGAAGCGGTCGGCGCGCACGGCGCGCCGTCCCTCACCGGCCTCGCCGCCAGCCTCGATATCCTGCGGACCAGCGATATTCGCGCCGCGGTGCCGGCAATCGCCGCGCCGGCACTGGTGATACAAGGCGATCACGATGCGCTCACCAGCATCCAGGCCGCACAGTGGCTGGCCGATCATTTGCCGCACAGCACCTACTGCCTGATCGAACATGCCGCGCATGCGCCGTTCCTGTCGCATCGCGACATCTTCCTCGATCACCTGTCGGCGTTCCTGGCCCGATGAGTTCACTGCCGCTGCCCGCCAAGCGCGCTGTGCGCCAGTCATTCGGCGCCTCGGCCGCGACCTATGACGAACATGCATTCCTGCAGCGGGAGATCGGCACGCGGCTGTTCGAGCGCCTGCACTACATCAAGCTCACTCCGCAGCGGATCATCGATATCGGCAGTGGCACCGGCTACGCCACCCAGCGCCTGCGCGAGCACTATCCGAAGGCGGAGCTGATTGCGCTCGATATCGCGCCGGACATGCTGCGGGTTGCCCTTCACAAAGCCGGCGGCCGGACATTGCTGACGCGCCTGTTCGACCGGTCCCCGGAACCACACTATCTCTGCGCGGATGCTGAGACCCTGCCGCTGAAGAGCGAAAGTGTCGATCTGGCCCTGTCGAATCTGGCCCTGCAATGGTGCGATCCCGAACGGGTGGCGAAGGAAACGTCGCGCGTGCTGAAACCGCACGGCCTGTTCATGTTCACCACCTTCGGGCCCGACACGCTGAAAGAGTTGCGCGCGGCCTTCCGGGCCGTCGACGACGCGCCCCACGTCAACACCTTCCCCGACATGCACGACATCGGCGACATCCTCTTGCACGCGGGCTTCGCCGATCCGGTGATGGACCAGGAAATCGTCACTCTTACCTATGCCGACCTGAAACCGCTGCTGCGGGAATTGAAAGGCATCGGCGCGCACAATGTCCTGCCGGGCCGGTCGACCGGGCTGATGGGCCGGCAGCGCTGGCAACGCATGGTGGACGCCTATGACGCGTTCCGCCGCGACGGGCGCCTGCCGGCGACCTATGAAGTGGTGTATGGACACGCCTGGAAGCCGGAATTCAGCGCGCGCAAAACGGCTGACGGGGGCCAGCAGATCGACCTCGCCGAATTCAGGCGCATGGTCGGACATGGAAAATCCGAACCATGAGCGGCTATTTCATCACCGGCACCGATACCGGCGCCGGCAAGACCTTCGTCGCCTGCGCATTGATACATGCCCTGCAGGCGCGTGGCCTGATCGTCGCCCCGATGAAGCCTATAGCTGCAGGCGTTTCAATGCCGGGCGCCGGGCGCCTAAACACCGTCGGCGTTCCGATGAACGAGGACGTGGCGATGCTCATGGACGCGGCGTCCGGCCGCTTCCCGCTGGACGCCGTCAACCCATGGTGTTTCAAAGAGGCCATCGCCCCGCATATCGCGGCGCGGCGAGAACACGTCGCCGTCGACATCGCGGTGATCCTGGCCGCGTACCAGCGCCTCGCCGCGCGCGCCGACGTGGTGCTGGTCGAGGGCGCCGGCGGATTCCTGGTGCCGCTGTCCGACAGCGAATCAATGGCCCTGATTCCGGCTGCGCT
>JBDTSU010000393.1:0-3480 GCA_039930965.1 Betaproteobacteria bacterium | reverse complement strand
CATGCCACGGGAAGAGAACGGAAAAGCGCCGGCCAGGGACTGGACTCCTCGTGCCTGGCAGGGCACTCGGATTTGGCTGGCACAAGGCAAGCCGCAGGGCTTGCCTTGTGTCCGGCCAAATCTATCGAGTGCGCAGAGCCTGTCCTGAGCCTGTCGAAGGGCCCGGCGGAGGTCGAAGTACAAATTGGATTTCACAAAGATGACCGTTGCAAGAGTGAAAATGGTAACGAAAAGGGGCCGACCCATGAAATATGCAGGCTAGACGCTTGTTGGACCCTGGCGTTGTACGCGACATGAACGGCAATTTCGTAGGGTGCGCACCGCGCACCGCTACCCCCCGGTCAAACAATTTCGGTGCGCGATGCGCACCCTACGGCCCTGCGATGCGCACCCTGCCGCCCACTTCAATTCGCGCCGTTCAGACTCCAGTCGTAATCCAGGTGCGCGATCGGCGCCCTGCCCTCGGCAATTTTTTGCTGGTCCGCCGGCGTGTCGGCAAGCTGTTTGGCATAGCGGGCGAAGTAGTCCTCGCGCGACTTGATCGGCGCGGTCTTGCTATCGTATCCCGTGTAGCCCTTGTCCCAGTCCTCCTTGAACCAGTTGAAGATGTTCGACACTTCCAGCTTGCCCGCGGCGAAGCGGTTGCGCGAGCGGTCGGACAGGAATCGCACCGCCTGTTCTTCCAGTTGCACGCCGAGTTTGTCGGCGGTGAAGGCTTCCTCGCGCAGGGCCGGGCAGCCGATGGACGCGCAGTTCACGGCATAGTGCACGCGCACCTCGTTGTAGGCGCCGGGTTTGCGCAAGGTCTCGTGCTCGATCTTGTCGAGAAACGAGTCCTGTCCCAGCAGCTTGAAGAATTTGCGTTTCCAGCGGTTGTCGAACACGCCGCCGATGTCCTTGATCGATTTCACCGGGTAGTTCTGCAGGATCAATTCCAGGGTGTACCCATTGTAGGCATTGATGAGGAAGGCCATCTGCTGCGGCTTGCTCCAGGTGTTGAACTCGGCCTCGGTCACTTTTGACAGCGTATCGAGGTAGGACTTGAGCTGCGGCTGGTCTTTCTTCAGTTCCGCATATTTCACCTTGGAGGATTTGCCCCCCTCGACGACGACCACGTGTTTTTTCAGCAGCGTCGTGAAGGCAGCGTGGGAATGGTCGAAGGATTGGGCGGAAGCGAGCGATGCGAACAGCAGCGCAACAAGGCCAAAAGCGAGTTTCTTCATGATGAGACTACCTCCAGTTATCGTCATCCCCGCGCCGGCGGGGACCCGTGTTGCCGTTTTCCGTCCGCCCAACGTCGCCGGGGCGAAGGCTTGCCTCTGCCCTGCGCGGCGACGGGGATCAATGATGCGCTGCTTCTTTGGGATACGCCGGCGTGTTGTCCGGGGACACACCAAGCGAGATGATGCTTCCGAGTAGCCCGCCAAAACTGCCTTCGCCCCGGGTCCAGTCGTTGAGCGCTTTCGCCACCGCCAGCTTGCCCACCGTCGCGGTCGAGCGCTTGTACACCCCCGCCGCAAACTTGTTGGCCTCGCCCAGCGTCGGATAGGTGTGAATGGTGCCGAGGATGCCTTCCAGCCCGAAGCCGTGCTTCATCGCCGCCACGAATTCGACCAGCAGGTCGCCGGCATGTTCGCCGACGATGGTCGCGCCGAGGATCTTGTCGGAGCCCTTTGGCGTGATCACCTTGACGAAGCCGTGCGCCTCGCCGTCGGCGATGGCGCGGTCGAGATCGTCGATGCCGTAAACATGCACATCGTGCGCGATATTCTTTTCCTTCGCTTCCTGTTCGTTGATGCCGACACGCGCCACTTCCGGATCGGTAAAGGTGGCCCACGGGATCACCGAATAATCGACCTTGAATTTCTTGAACCGCCCGAACAGGGCATTCACCGCGCAATACCAGGCCATGTGCGCCGCGGTGTGCGTGAACTGGTACGGGCCGGCCACGTCGCCGCAGGCAAAGATATTGGGATAGATGGTTTCCAGGTAGTCATTCACCTCGACGACCTTTGTGGCGGGAATCCCCAGTTCTTCCAGGCCGTAACCCCTGGTGTTGGCGATGCGGCCGACCGCGCAGAGGATTTCGTCGAAGGCAATGCGCTTCTCGGCGCCTTCGCTTTCGACGACCAGGTATTTCTCGCCATTTTCGACCACCACCTGCTTGGCCTTGTGATTGACCAGGACGGCAACGCCCTCGGCTTCGAATTTCGCTTTCACCATCGCCGAGACCTCGGCGTCCTCGCGGATCATGATGCGCGGCAGCATTTCCACCTGCGTCACCTGCGAGCCAAAGCGGGCGAAGCATTGCGTCAGTTCAGAACCGATCGGCCCGCCGCCCAGCACCACCAGGCGCTTCGGCAGTTTGCGGAGGGCCCAGATGTTGTCGGAGGTCAGCGGCTGGACGTCGGCCAGGCCGGGGATCGGCGGCACGAATGGCCGCGCACCGGCGGCAATGACGATGTTGCGGGTGGTGAGCACCTGCCTGGCGCCATCCTCGCCGGTAATCTCCACTTCCCATGGCGTGAGGATTTTCGCCGTGCCTTTCACGCAATCCACGCCGAGGCCGGAATAACGCGCGACCGAATCGTGCGGCTCGATCTCGGCGATGATGGTTTGCACCCGCTCCATCACCTCGGCGAAATCCCACTGGGCACTGGCGGAGGCGATGCCGAATTCCTTCGCCCGCGAAATGTGATTCAACAATTTGGCCGAACGGATCAGCGCTTTCGACGGCACGCACCCGGTGTTGAGGCAGTCGCCGCCCATCTGGTGGCGCTCGACCAGCGTCACCTTGGCTTTCACCGCGGCCGCGATGTAGCTGGTGACGAGGCCCGCCGAGCCGCCGCCGATGACCACCACGTTGCGGTCGAAGTGCGCCGGTTTCGGCCACTTTGCGTAGACCTTCCGGGATTTGAGGCCGTCGATGACTTTCTTGGCGACGATTGGAAAGATACCCAGCAATGCAAAGGCGAGACCGAGTTGCCAGGACACCTTGAATTGTCCCAGTTGGGTGCCGGCATAGACATAGACAACCGTCCCGGCAAACATGCCGATCTGGCTCACCCAGTAAAACGTCCAGGTCCTGATCTTCGTCAGTCCCATCAGCAGGTTGACAATGAAGAACGGAAATGCCGGAACCAGGCGCAGCGCGAACAGATAGAACGCGCCTTCCTTCGCCATGCCGTCGTTGAGCGACTTCAATTTGTCGCCATACCGGCTTTGCACCCAGTCACCGAGTACAAAACGCGACATCAGGAATGCAAGTGTGGCGCCGATGGTCGAGGCAAATGACACGACGATGACCCCGGTGACGATACCGAAAATAGCGCCGCCGACCAGGGTGGTGATGCCCGCGCCCGGAAGGGAGAACGCGGCGATGGCCACATAAACCAGAAAATAGATGGCAATCGTCTCACCCGGATTGGCCTGATAGTAATCCGTGATCGCCGCCTGCTGGCTCCGGAAATAATCGAGGCT
>JBDTSU010000392.1:0-3481 GCA_039930965.1 Betaproteobacteria bacterium | reverse complement strand
GCGCGTAGTCGGCGGCCTCGGTGTAGAGACGAATGGCGGTGTCGCGGACTTCGGCGGCGCGCGCGGTGCCGATGATCTTTTCGCAGGTGGCGAAATCGATATTTTCGTCGTGCTCGCCGGCTTCGGCCTTGGTGGCCGGCGTGAAGATCGGCTGCGGCAGTTTCGAGGCGCGCTGCAGGCCCGGCGGCAGCGCGACGCCGCACACCGACTGCGATTGCTGGTATTCCTTCCAGCCGGAGCCTTCCAGGTAACCTCGCACCACCGCCTCGATCGGCAGCACCTGGTACTTTTTCACGACGATGGCGCGGCCGCGCACCTGGTCGCGCTCGTTCGGCGCCACCACGGTTTCGGGATCGATGCCGGTCAACTGGTTGGGCACGATGTGCTTGAGCTTTTCGAACCAGAAATTGGCCAGCGCGACCAGGATCTCGCCCTTGCGCGGAATCGGTGAAGGCAGGATGACGTCGTAGGCCGACAAGCGGTCGCTGGTGACCAGCAACAGCTTGTCGTTACCGACGGCGTAGATGTCGCGCACTTTGCCGCGGGCGATCAAGGGAAGGGACGTGATGGAGGATTGGTACACGAAGACACCTCGCTATACAAAAACCGCAGCAACCAAAGTGAAGAAAATGACCAGTGCCAGCAACAGCGGATACAAGAGGGTGATTACCGTGTATCTCAGCAACGTCGGCAGCCAGCGGCCGCCAAACACCCGGCGCATGGCCATCCAGAAATAGATGGCGCCGGCCAGGTACAACCAGTCGCTGATCGATTTGGGGGTCAGTGCGATCGCCAGCAACAGCAGGAAGGCGAAGGCATGCACGTGGAAGGCATAGACCACGTGTTCGCCGTAGTACAGCCGGCGATTGAAATAGAGAATCCGGGTGAACAGCGCAAAAATCGGCAGGCAGACGAACATGGCGTAGGGCGCCATCGAGATCGTGCGATCGCGAACCTGCAGCCCCACCTGGGAGGTGGTCTGGTCCTTGTATTTGTCCTTCAGGAACGCCTTGACCTTGTTGCATTGAACCGAAGGCCCGTCGCACTCGAACACCTCGAGAAAAGGCTTGTTGAACACCCCCTTGTCCTCGACGGTGGTGGCCACCTTCGGCAGAGGCTTGTCAATGTGCGCGCCCTTTTTCAATTCGCTCAGCTGGTCGGATAGCACTGAAACCTTTTCCGGCACCCGAGCATCGACCTCATTCTTGACAAGGTTGCCGGCGCCAAAGATTTTCACCAGCAGGAAAAACACGATGCTGGCGGTCAAATAAATCCGCAGTGGCAACACATAACTGTTCTTCTTGCCGGCAAGGTAGTTTCGGGTCAGCTCACCCGGACGAAAAATCAGCAGGCCGAGTGTGCGCGCGAGCTTGCCCTCGATGGCGACATAGTGCCCGACAAATTCGTGGAGAAATTCCCACGCCGAGGGCGGATGGGTGGCCGTGTCCTGCCCGCAGTTCGGACAGTATTTGCCAGACGCCAGCGCCAGATAAAGGCTGCAGTTGCGGCAGTAGGAAGGTACGGCCGCCGGGTGGGTCAATTCACGACCTGCTTCAACTCGCCCTTCGCATACCTCTCCGCCATTTTCGCCAGCGTGATCGACTTGATCTTCGACCCCTGACCGGCGCAGCCGAACTGCTGGAAGCGCTGCTTGCAGATTTCCTTGGCGGCGGCGCGCGCCGGCTTCAGGTAGTCGCGGGGATCGAACGCGGATTTGTTCTCGTTCATGAATTTGCGGATGGCGGCGGTCATGGCGAGGCGAATGTCGGTGTCGATATTGATTTTGCGCACGCCGTGCTTGATGCCTTCCTGGATTTCCTCGACCGGCACGCCGTAGGTTTCCTTCATGTCGCCACCGTTGTCGCGGATGATCTTCAACAGATCCTGCGGCACCGATGACGAGCCGTGCATCACCAGGTGGGTATTGGGAATGCGCACATGAATTTGCTTGATGCGGTCGATGGCGAGAATGTCGCCAGTCGGCTTGCGCGTGAACTTGTAGGCGCCGTGCGAGGTACCGATGGCGATCGCCAGCGCATCCACGCCGGTGTTTTTCACAAAGTCGGCCGCCTGGTCCGGGTCGGTCAGCAGTTGTTCGCGGGTCATGGTCGATTCGGTGCCGTGGCCGTCTTCCTTGTCGCCGCGCATGGTCTCGAGCGATCCCAGGCAGCCCAGTTCGCCCTCGACCGAGACGCCGATGAAGTGCGCCATTTCCACCACCCGGCGGGTGACGTCGACGTTGTAGTCGTAGCTGGCGATGGTCTTGCCGTCAGCCTGCAGCGAGCCGTCCATCATCACGCTGGAGAAACCGAGGCGCATCGCCTGCTGGCAAATCGCCGGGCTCTGGCCGTGGTCCTGGTGCATGGCGATCGGCACATTGGGAAAGGTGTCGACGGCGGCTTCGATCAGGTATTTCAGGAACGTCTCGCCGGCGTATTTGCGCGCGCCGGCCGAGGCCTGCATGATCACCGGGCTGTCGGTTTCCGACGCGGCTTCCATGATCGCCTGCACCTGCTCGAGGTTATTGACGTTGAAGGCGGGCAGGCCGTAACCGTGTTCGGCGGCGTGGTCGAGCTGTTGGCGCATGGATACGAGGGGCATGAAAATCTCCGGATCGGTGGACGAGGGCGGGGGCGGTGGTGACATTGACCGCGGCAAATTGAAATTTTACGGCGAATCGTGCGGGAAGGCGAGGAACGCAACGCGCGGCGACCGCGTTAGCGGCCCGGCATTCGCGCCAGCATCAGGTCGATGAATGGTGGTGCTGTCGCCGCCGAGACATCAGACTCCTTCGCGGCCCGGCGTCTAGCCTGCAACTTTCATGGGTCGGCCCCTCCTCATCACAATTTTCACTCTTGGACACGTTCACCTTGGTGAAATCCAATTTGTAATTCTTACGACGCCGGGCCCTTCGACAGGCTCAGGACAGGCTCTGCACGCTCGATAATGGGCCGCTGGCCGGCACCGGGTTTGCCCGATGAGCGTTCTCTTCCCGTGGCATGGCTCGCCATGCCGTGGTCAGTCGAACGAAAAATCGCTCGCCCATCGGCCTATTCTCGAACGCGCCCCCATGAAATATGCAGGCTAGTCGAATCGGTTGCGAGGGATGAGTTGTTCTATTAGCGGCGTGAAGGGCCGCGTTTACAGTTCGCGACGCGTGACGCCGCTGAGACCGCGGGAACAGTTTGGTCGAAGTTTCTTGATGGCTTCAAGAGCCCGTTCCTAGCCAGGCCGACGAGGTATTGAGCATTTCACCTCGTAAAACTCTAGCATTGGCGCGGCGATACGGCCGAAATAGCCCCGCGGGGCGCGCCAGTGCTAGGGATTGGTATTGGCATTCACTACTGTCCCAACGTTGTTCTATCAGAATGCAATAGGTTGATGATTTGATTGTCGAATTTGCGATTTCGCACTGTTCTCGATTTGAAATTGATAGGGGTAGAGAAAGGCTCTCGCCCTCCCCTCCCTCCGAACCGTGCGT
>JBDTSU010000391.1:0-3488 GCA_039930965.1 Betaproteobacteria bacterium | reverse complement strand
CGCACATAAGTCGGGTCCTTGCCGCCCAGTTCCAATTGCAGGCGGATCATGCGCGGCCCGACGATCGAGGCGATATTCGCGCCGGTGGCATAGGAACCGGTGAAAAAAACACCATCCAGATCTTGTTCTAGCAACGCCGCGCCGACTGCGCCCATGCCGATCAACGGCACAAAAACATCCTTGGGTATCCCCGCCTCATGAAGCAGCCTCGCGATATGCCAGCCGGTCAGCGTCGCGTATTCCGAGGGCTTGTACAGCACCGCGTTGCCGGTGAGCAGCGCGGGCACAAACACGTTCCCCCCTACAAAATACGGATAATTCCAGGCGGAAATATTACCGATCACCCCCAGCGGCTCGTGCCCAATCCGCTCGGTCATGACGGCGTCGGTCATGACGGTCTCCGGCGCAATGGCAGACTCCACCTTTTCGAGGAAGAAGTCGATGCGGCCCAGCAAGCCGTTGATTTCGTTGCGCGCCTGCTTGACCGGCTTGCCCATCTCGGACGTGAGCGTATGGGCAAGCGAGTCGATCCGTTCCACCAGCAAACCGCGAAAGCGGCGAATGCAGGCCATGCGCTCGATCAGCGGCGTGGCCGCCCACATTGGCTGCGCGGCACGGGCCTTGGCGGCCTTGTGCGCCACGCTGGACGCGTCATCGGCGTCGACCTCGACGATCAACGCGCCGGTGGCGGGATTGAAGATACTGAGTTTGTTCATGCGTGAATTCCAGTTGTGCCCGTAAAACCTTTGAAGCCCGGTTGGCGCACCGCGACAAGGGGCTACATGAGATGCCAATATAAGATCAGAGTGCCTGCGCGAAGAGCCGTTCAAAATCTGCGGCCGTGCAAGGGCGGGGATTGGTCTGGTGACAGATATCCGTCGTGGCAATTTTCACCAACTGTGCAATCTGTTCGCGTTTGACACCGACGGCAGAAAGATTCGACCCGATACCGATCTGCAGCTTGACACTTTTTAGCCATGGCACAAACGCGGTAGCCCCGCCCGCCACGCCGGCGGCATGTGCGAGCTCATCGAATTTCTCCGGCGCAGCCTCAAGATTCCACGCCATGACCGTATCGATCATCAGGGCGTTGGCAAGGCCGTGATGAAGATCGCACACCGTGCCCAGCGCATGCGCGCACGAATGCACCGCTCCAAGATCTTTCTGGAACGCAATCGCCCCCATCATGGAACTCATCATCATGTCGGCGCGGGCGCCGATATTGGCCGGCTCGCGCACCGCGGTCACCAGCGCGCGCGCGGCGATTCGGGTGCCCTCCAGCGCGATGCCATCGCACAAGGGATGGTAAGCGGGAGAAAGATAGCTCTCGACGTTATGGGTCAAGGCGTCCATCCCGGTCGCGGCCGTGACATTTGCCGGCAGACCAAGCGTGAGCGCCGGATCGGCGAACACCGCCTTGGCCAGGATCAGCGGCGAGAAGATGACGCGCTTGACATGGGATATCTCTTCGCTGATGACGCTGCTGCGCCCGACTTCGCTGCCCGTGCCCGAGGTGGTCGGCAGGGCGACGAAATGCGGCAGGGCGCGATTGATGGCACGCACTTGCGGATGATCCCAGACGTATTCCATGACGTCGCCGGGATGGGTCGCCATGAGGCCGACAACTTTGGCCACATCGAGCGCCGCACCACCGCCGATCCCGACCACGCAATCGGCATCGTGAGCCTGGTAGGCGGACGCCCCATTCATCACCTGACTGCCGGTCGGATTTCCCCAGATCCCCGCATACACCGCGGGCGCCAGGCCAGCCGCTTTGAACGCACCGGTCAATTCGGCGATCATCGACAGGGCCGCGAGGCCCTTGTCCGTCACGATCAGCGGGCGCTTCAGGCCCAGGCCCTTCAGATGATCGGCGACCAGATTGCGGGCGCCGGCGCCAAAGTGAATGGCCGTCGGAAAAGAGAATTTGGTGATGGTCATCAGATGATCTCGAAGTAGCGTTTCATTTCCCAATCGGTGACGCAGTCCAGCCACTGCCGCCATTCCCACTCGCGGGTCGCGGCAAAATGATCGACAAAATCATCCCCGAGCCAGTCGCGGGCGATGGCGGATTTCTGGAAGTTGCGTGTGGTTTCGATCAGCGTGCGCGGCGCGCGTGGAATGTTTTCGGCGCCTTGATTGGTACCGGTGATGGGTGGCGCCGTCAACTTCAGCCCTTTCTCGACGCCGTGCAGCCCAGCGGCAATGACGGCCGCCACCGCCAGGTACGGATTGATGTCGGCACCGGGGCAGCGCGTCTCCAGGCGGGTCGCCTTGGGGCTGCCGGCGATGACGCGAAAGCTTGCCGTGCGATTGTCGAGTCCCCATGTCGGCTTGACGGGCGCCCAGAACCCGTCAACCAGCCGCTTGTAGCTGTTGATGGTCGGCCAGAACATGGGGGCGAACTCCATCAGGCAGGCCACCTGCCCGGCAAGATAACTTTCGAACAGCTTGCTCATGGAGCGAGAGTTTTTCGCGTCGTAGAATAAATTCTTTTTGCCATCGGACAGGCTCTGGTGAATATGTCCACTGCAGCCCGGATATTGCGCACTCCACTTGGCCATGAAACTCGGCATGATGCCGAAACTCGAACCGATTTCCTTCGCACCGGTCTTGAACAGGATCGCGCGATCGGCGGCTTCCAATGCTTCACTGAACATGATGGCCACTTCGTAGACACCGGGACCGGTCTCGGTATGCAAACCTTCAATCGGGACGCGAAACGCCAGCATCTCGTCCATCAGCGCATTGAAATACTCCTGGCTGTGGTTCATCCGCAGCAGCGAATAACCGAACATGCCGGGGGTGATCGGCTCGGGGCCGACCCCTTTCTTGGCCGCCCAGGTTTGTGGTGTCTCGAGAAAGTTGAACCACTCGAACTCGAGCCCGCACATCGGCTGCACGCCGAGCTTCTCGGCACGCTTCAGGACTTTCTTGAGAATCTGCCGCGGGCAAACCGGATAGGGACTTCCATCCGTCCTGACGAACTCCCCCAGGAAAAAATCCACGCCACCGTCCCAGGGGACGTTGCGATGGGTGTTGAGATCGATGCGGGCATTGGCATCCGGGAACCCGTGCTGCCAACCGGTGATCTGGGTGTTGTCGTAGCAGTTGTCGCTGGAATCCCAGCCGAACACAACATCGCAGAATCCGAAACCGCTCTCGGCCGCGCTGAAGAACTTGTCCTTGTGCAAGAGCTTGCCGCGCAGGACGCCGTCGATGTCCGAGCACGCCACCTTGACCTTGGTCGCACCGGACTTGCGGATCGCTTCGAGCGCGGGGTGAGTTTTGAGTTTTGTGACCATGATGCCTCCTGAAATCTGTTGTTGCGACGACTTTTCGCTGGTCCCTTCTCCCTTTGCAAAAGGGGGACTGAGGGGGATTTTCGGTGGTCGAATTACGAAAAACAGTGCACGTCTTCACCGCTGCAATCCCTCCCGCCTTGCAGGCCGCGTGGTCCGATGCGGCGGACCACCGTCTCACCGGCG
>JBDTSU010000390.1:0-3491 GCA_039930965.1 Betaproteobacteria bacterium | reverse complement strand
CCGGGTTCTTCGTCGAACAGTCCGCAAAGGTCGGGTTGGCAGGTGTCCAGCAGGTCATGGCATCCGTGATTCGCCAGATCATTGGGCGCATGAACGGCACACAACTGATTTCAGTGAGCGGTTCCATCCGGCAGCTCATGCGTTGAAACGCATGACGAACGGAACACTTATGTTGTTTGCAGATAGGGACGATTTGGCAAAGTTAACAACGACGTCCGGGAACACGGCGGATCGTTTCGTGCGTTGCCGCCTGCCCGGCGCTTCCCGAAAGCGCAGAGTCATTGCGCACAAAAACTTCAGGTAAATCACCATGAGCATCGATACCCTCGCCACTTGGCATCGCCTTGTCGCCAACCGCGATGTAGCCGGCCTGGACTCACTCCTCGCCGACCAGGCAGTCTTCCATTCTCCCGTGGCACACACGCCGCAAGTCGGCAAGGCCAATACCTTGCGCTACTTGACCGCGGCGTTCAGCATTTTTTTCAACGAATCGTTCCGTTACGTGCGGGAGATCGCGGGCGGCCGGGAGGCGGTGCTGGAATTCCTCGTCGAACTCGACGGCATCACCGTTAATGGCGTCGACATGATCAAATGGGATGACGAGGGAAAGATCGTTGAATTCAAGGTGATGCTGCGCCCGCTCAAGGGAATCAACGTGGTGCACCAGAAGATGGCGGCCATGTTGCAAGCGAACCAATGACCGCCGCGGCCTTCCCGCCGGGCAGCCGGCGACTTCCATAGCGATGTCGCCGCTAGCGTCTCGGTCCGAGTTGCTCAAGCCAGCGTGGAAACCGTTGTTCGGAAATGGCTTCGCACTGGCAGCGCTGCTGTGTGCCCTGATAGTCGCCATGTGCGTAGCCGGAACATTGGGGCCACGCGAACTACGGTGGACCTTGCCTGCCGGATTCCTGCTCATGATGGCGATTCCATGGATATTCCTTACCGCCGGGGGCAGACGACAAATCGGGCTGCGGCGATGCGACAAGCGGGTGGCATATCCGCTCGCCGCCGCTATGGGATTTGCCGCGGCCTGCGTGTGCTACTTTCTGGGCGAGATTACGTTTGGAAACGGCGCGGACAACTGGTTTGTGAGCATCGCCAGCAGCTACCGGGACACCGTGGATACGCGTGGCATGGATATGCTGACGCTGTATCTGGTCTTTACCCTGCCCGCATTGTTCTTCAGTCCGATCGGCGAGGAGATGTTTTTTCGCGGAGTTCTGCAGGATGCGTTGCAGGAAGTCTGGTCCGTGCGCACCAGTACTATTGCCGAGGCGGCGTTGTTTGGCGGCGTGCATCTGTGTCATCACGGCCTGTCAATGTCAGCAGCCGGACTGACGATTCGTACGCTTTCAGGCGCGATGTGGGTTGCGCTCATGTTCCTCGTTGCCCTGCTCTTCGCATGGCTGCGGAGTCTCAGCGGTTCGCTCTTTCCCGCCATGGTGGCGCATGCCATCTTCAACGCGACAATGAATTGGCTGATCCTGGCGATGCTGTGGAATTGACTCAGCGACCCCGACATTCTCGCCTCAGTCTTTGCAGATCGCCATCTGACGCGGCTTCCGGCGCGCTTTCGGCCGGGAAGCCGCGCCGGTGCTTGAGTTTCCTTGCTGCCAGATTTGCAAACTCCAGGCACCAATTCATCTTCTGTACAATCGGCAAAGCAAATTATCCTCTGGGGCGACAGGCAAATCATGAACAAGACAATCTATGCAGTGCTTCTTTTGTTATGCGTTTCCGGTAATGCGCGGGCTGACGATGCGGGAATTCGTCGCTGCCGCGGAATCGCCGATGCCACGACGAGGCTGGCCTGTTACGACGCTTTGGTCGTTCCCGCTGCCGATGCCAAAGTGCCCGCGAGCCGGCTGCCCACACAAGCAGAATCGCGCAACGCGCCGGTTATTGCAGCAACGCCGCCGGTGCCGGTCAACATGCCGCAATCAAAAATCGAACAGTTCGGTCTGGAAAACCGCACCAGCCCCGCCGTCGCCGATGCCATCGATAGTTACATTCCCGGGCGTTTCGAAGGCTGGGAGGCAAAGTCGAGTATCAAGCTTGCCAACGGCCAGGTCTGGCAAATCGCCGATGACAGCAATCGATACGTGACGCTTAGTGACCCGAAGGTACGTATCCGGCGCGGAGCATTGGGCTCGTTCTACCTTGAGTTCGACAAGATCAACCATTCCCCCAGAGTGAAACGCGTGCAATAGGCCGTGTTGACGGGGGAAGGCGGACGTCGGTGAATTTGAATATCTTTTGAAACTACTTCAATGCATCGCCCTGGCGGCCGGCACGCCGGAACACCTGGCGTCCCATTACATGTGTGGCATCAACCACGTGCTCATCGCCCAGCATCATCAATATGAACAGGCGCTCGGCAAGGGTAGTGGCCTTGCCGATGCGGCGCTCCATGAGTGGCGTCGCGGCGGGATGGAGCACCACAAAGTCACCATACTTGCCCGGCGCAAAATTGCCGATCTCATCATCGAGATAGAGCGCGCGTGCCCCGCCGAGCGTGGCGTGATAAAAGCCCTGGAAGGCGTTCATGCTTTGTCCGGCAAGGTGAATCACCTTGTATGCTTCATGAAGGGTACGAATGATGCTGAAACTGGTGCCGCCGCCGACATCAGTGCCAATCCCGAGACGCACGCCGCTGCGCGCGGCGAGGCCGGCGTCAAACAGGCCGCTGCCAAGAAACAGGTTTGAGGTTGGACAGAACGCCATCGCCGCGCCGGCGTCGGCCATGCGCTGCCGGTCGCCATTGTCGAGGTGAATGCAATGGGCAAAGACCGACTTTGGCCGCAGCAGCCCGAAGCGAACATAGACATCGAGGTAGCTCTTGCTCCACGGGAAGATCTCCTGGACCCATCGGCACTCGCTTTTGCTTTCCGCCAGGTGCGTTTGCAGGTATACGCCCGGATACTCGTCCAGCAATTGACCGGCAAGCGCCAATTGGCGTTCGCTTGAAGTTGGCGCGAATCGCGGCGTGACCGCATAGCGCAATCGTCCCTGGCCGGCGCCGTGCCATTTCTCGATCAAGGCCTTGCTGTCGGCATAGCTGCCCTCGGCGGTATCGCACAGTGAATCCGGACAGTTCCGGTCCATCATCACCTTGCCGGCGATCATGCATAGACCGCGCGACTCGGCGGCGCGCATGATGGCGTCGACGGAGGATTTGTGGACGGTCGCGAAAACCATGCTGGATACCGCAAAGCTGCACGGCATCTATCTGGATGGGGATTTCGATCAAGCCATCAAGGCCATGGAGGCCGCATTGAAAGGCAAGCAGGCGCTCACCCATGCGGACAGCGTTTTCATCTTCAAGCATCTCGGCGTCATGTACGCCGCGACCCCGGCAACCCGCGAGAAGGGCCGTTACTACATGGCCCAACTCATTTATATCGAGCCCACCGCCAAGATCCTGGATATGTACGCCAGCGACATGATCTACCTGATCTTCCGCAACGTTCAGGAGGAGTTCGCCAATAAGC
>JBDTSU010000389.1:0-3518 GCA_039930965.1 Betaproteobacteria bacterium | reverse complement strand
TTCCGATGCATCGCCCAGGCCAGTCTTCTCACGGGTACCGCTCGCCAAAGGCGGACGATGTTCTTGTGCTGAGCAGGGAAGCCGGGTGCGATCCGGGGGTCACTCAAGTCGCTCGCTTCCCCTGCAAACGAATGCGATTGAAATCCGCCCGGGCGGCGGACTTCGGCAAATCTACGCCGCCAAACGCTTCCTCGCCCGCTCAATTGCCGCTCGCACCTGCGCGGGCGCCGTCCCGCCGATATGATCCCGGCTCGCCACCGACCCTTCGGGTGACAGCACCGCATACACATCCTCGCCCACCAGCGCGGAATACCCGCGCAGGACATCCAGCGGCAACTCCGCCAAGTCCTTCCCGGCCTTCTCCGCGTCCCGCACCGCCCGCGCCACCGCCTCGTGCGCGTCGCGGAACGCGAGGCCTTTCTTGACCAGGTAATCGGCCAGGTCGGTGGCGGTCGCGAAGCCGCGTTTGACCGCCTCCGCCATCCGCGTCGGCCGGACTTCGATGGCCGCCGCCAGATCCGCCATGATGGCCAGCGAATCGCGTACCGTGTCCACCGTATCGAACAACGGCTCCTTGTCCTCCTGGTTGTCCTTGTTGTAGGCCAGCGGCTGGCCCTTCATCAGCGTCAGCAATGCCACCAGATGGCCATTCACCCGCCCGGTCTTGCCGCGGATCAGTTCCGGCACGTCGGGATTCTTCTTCTGCGGCATGATCGAGCTTGAATAACAGAACCGGTCGGGCAGGTTGATGAAGCCGACGCTCTGGCTCATCCAGATGATCAACTCTTCCGAGAACCGCGACAGGTGCGTCATCACCAGCGCCGCCGTCGCGACGAATTCAATGGCGAAATCGCGGTCGGAGACCGCGTCGAGCGAGTTCTCGCAGACACCGTCGAAGCCGAGCTCTTTCGCCACCGACTCACGGTCGATCGGATAACTGGTGCCGGCCAGCGCCGCGGCACCCAGTGGCAGGCGGTTCACGCGTTTGCGGCAATCCGCCAGCCTGGCCTCGTCGCGCGCGAGCATCTCCACGTAGGCCATGAGGTGATGGCCGAAGGTTACCGGCTGCGCGACCTGCAAATGGGTGAAGCCGGGCATGATGGTATCGGCGTGCTTGCCGGCCAGGCCCACCAGCGCCCGCTGCGTCGCGCGCAGCAGTCCGACCAGGCCGTCGATCTCGCCGCGCAGCCACAGGCGGATATCGGTGGCGATCTGATCGTTGCGCGAACGGCCGGTGTGGAGACGCTTGCCGGCATCGCCGATCGCGGCGATCAGCCGCGATTCGATATTCATATGCACGTCTTCCAGATCCACCCGCCATTCGAACTTGCCGGCTTCGATCTCGGCCCCGATTGCCGCCATGCCGCGCTCGATGTCGGCCAGGTCACGCGCGGAAATCACGCCCTGCCGGGAGAGCATTCGCGCGTGCGCCAGCGAGCCCTGAATGTCGACACCGGCCAATCGCTGGTCGAAGCCGACCGAGGCCGTAAAGCGCTTGACCAGCTCGGAAACTGGTTCGGAAAAGCGCCCGGAGAAGTGCCCGACTGAGGGTCCGGCAGAGGGTGAATGGTCGTTTTTTTCTGACATGCGGCGTTGTCTTCGCGATGGTTTTTCGCTCACAATCGAGCAATGTCGAGTATAAAGCATCCCTCCGGCGGCCCTCCCCCGGGCTTCGGCGCCGCGCCCGCGGCCCTTAGTTCGGTCGCCCGGCTGCCCAATTTCTGCAACCTCGGCATCATGTTGCGCCTGCTGGTGATCGTAAACCTGCTGTGCATCGCGGCGGCGGCGGTGCGCAGCGACGGCCGCGACGGCTGGCAGCAGTTCCTGCTGATATCGGCGGTGGCGCAGCCGGTCATCATCCTTTCCCTGCTGGCATTTTGCGCGTTGCGCAAGCTGCTGGCGTCGCTCGGTTACTGGCAGGGCGTCGCCGCCCTATTCATTCTGGAGGCCCTGATCGGCGCCGGATTCTGGACGTTGCTGCAGTCGATGCTGCCCTTTTCCCAGCCGTTGGCGCCGTGGCAATACGTATTCTTCTTTGCCTTTACGACCGCAGTCGTGCTGCTCTATTTCAATCTGCGTGCCCGCTCATTGTCGCCGGCATTGACCGAAGCCCGGTTGCAAGCGCTGCAGGCGCGCATCCGGCCGCACTTCCTGTTCAATACCATCAATGCGGTCTTGTCGCTGATCCGCAAAGAGCCGAAACGCGCCGAACGCATGCTTGAAGACATGTCCGACCTGTTTCGCGTCCTGATGGCGGACAACCGCAAGCTGGTGCCGCTTGCCGACGAGATCGCGCTGTGCCGGAAATACCTGGCCATCGAACACATCCGCCTCGGCGACCGCCTTATCGTGACCTGGAACATCGAAGGCATGCCGGAGGGCGCGATGGTGCCGCCGCTGATCCTGCAGCCGCTGGTGGAAAACGCGGTGTATCACGGCATTGAACCGCACGAAGGTGCCGGCGAAGTCGTCATTGCCATCGAGCCGCGCGGCAAGCAGTTCGTCATCCGCCTCACCAATCCGTTCGACAGCGGCTCCACCCACGTCTCCGGCAACCGCATGGCCATCGCCAATATCCGCGAACGCCTGCAGCTTCACTTCGACGCCGAGGCCAGCCTGAAGGCCGATGTGGTGAAGGACAAATATGTGGTGACCATCGCGATGCCGGTGGAAAAACAGGAGGTCTGAACCATGCCCCAGCCCGCCAGAATCCTGATCGTCGATGATGAGGCCCCGGCGCGCCGGCGACTGCGCGACCTGCTCGACGATTGCCGCGAGCAGTTTCCGCTGTTGATCGCCGACGAGGCCGCCAACGGCGTTGAGGCCATCGATATCATCAACCAGGGCGGCATCGACATTGTGCTGACCGATATTCGCATGCCGGTGATGGACGGTCTGGAGGTCGCCCGCCACGTGGCGAAACTCGACGCGCCGCCCAGGCTGATTTTCACCACCGCCTACGACCAGTACGCGGTCAAGGCCTTTGAACTGAATGCGATCGATTACCTGCTCAAGCCGATCCGCCAGGAACGCCTGCTGACGGCCCTGATCAAGGCGGTGGTCGTCAGGTCCGCCAAGGCGGACGCGGTATCGGCGTCCGCGCAGGCACGCCGCAAGCATTTGTCGATTCACGAGCGCGGCAAGATCGTACTGGTGCCGGTCGACGACATTCTTTACCTGAAGGCCGAGCTCAAGTACGTCACCGTGCGCACCGCGCAAAAAGAGTACCTGCTGGAAGAATCGCTGACCCGCCTGGAAGAAGAGTTTCCCGGCATGTTTACCCGGCTGCACCGCAACACGCTGGTCACCACGGCGGCCGTGACCGGATTTGAAAAGGTCGCCGACGGCGTCGACGACGAGGGCGACGGCGGCGGTGGCGGCGTCCACTGGGTGGCGGTGATTCGCGGTGTGCCGGAAAAACTGCCGGTCAGCCGGCGGCAGCAGCACGTGGTCAAGGACTTCTAGCCTCGTTCCTTCAATTTCGCAAACGCCGCTGCCATCGTGCCCCCCTCGGGGGC
>JBDTSU010000388.1:0-3538 GCA_039930965.1 Betaproteobacteria bacterium | reverse complement strand
CAGGGTGAGCGACCGGTCAAGCGTGTATTCGACACCGAACTTGACAACACTGACGTCCTGCCAGCCGAAGCCAGGGCCGCCTCCTGCGCCCAGCGGCGCCTGGTTGCTGCTGCGGTTGCCGACCGAGTTCACGCCGCTATAGAGGATGCGTTTGTAATCGAGCGCGAAAGACAGATCGGGCGTCGGCTGCAGGCCGATCCCGACCGTATAGTTTGAAGGCATGTCAAAACCACCCTGCTCCGCGAACAGGCCCTTGTATTTGTCAAACTCGCCCATTTTCATCTTTGTGGCATAGGCGGCACCGATGCGAAATGCCTCGCTCATCTTTCCCAGGTAGCCGATGCGCATCCCGTAGCCGGTCGAGGAGGAGTAGCCGTTGTTGGTGAGGTTGGCGGGATTGCCGCTGAACTGTCCGAACGCCTGCAGGCCTTCAATCTTGAAGCGCTGATAACCGAACAGCGGCGACACGCCGATGCTATGTCCATCCGCGAACTTCCAGGCAAGCGTCGGGGCGATCAGCAATTGCGAGAGGTCAACGCCAAGCTTGCCGGAGCCGCACAGCGCATTCGCGGGGCCGAACTGGAAGGACGCGTTGGGACACTGGTAAGGGCCCTGGGGATAGTCGGTGTTCATGCCGCCATTGCCGTAGACCGTGATGCCCAGAGACATGTCGCTGGAGAGCATGTGGTTGTAGCCAAATTCCGGGATGAAGAAATTCTTGCTGCCGCTCTCGACCTTGCCGTTGAGCGGCGGAATGGCGGCGCCGCTGCGTTCGGCGTCGCGGTCGGGACTGAACCAGTCGAGGCCGGCGTCAAGGCGATTGCCGACAAACACCATCTGCGCGGGATTGTTCGCCCCACCAAACGTATCGTCGGTGCGGGTGACACTTGCGCCCGCCATGCCCTTCGACTTGATTCCGTAGCCGTGAGAGAAATAGCCATCCGTCGCCAAGGCGATCTGAGGTGCAACGCAAGCGGTGACGAGCAACGGCAGCAGGAGCCTTGATTGTTTCATTGTGTTCCTTTCCGGAGGGAATGTTCAAACACCGGGTGCGGGAGCACGCGGCGCGTTTGTACCAAAGAAATGTCCGCTAAATGAAGAGACAGATGTCTGTTTGCCCGGCAAAGCCCATGAAGGTCGATGCGCCGCCGTAAGTCACCTGCTCGATGAAATCGCTTTTTTCGAATTCGAACAGGTCAACGGTCATTTGGCAGGCGATGAACTTGACGTCGGTCTCCAGGCAGAGCGCACGCAGTTCTTCGAGCGAGGCAACGCCCTTGGACTTGAGCTTGTTCTTCATCATCATCGTCGCCATCGATTCCATGCCCGGCAGCATTTGCACGAAAACGGGCATGGGTACCGGCATCGGCATGGCCGGATTTGCCAGCGGACTGATCTTTACGTCGGACAGGTCCTTGCGCAGGAGTTGCAGGCCGTAGAAGGTGAAAAAGATCTGCACCTCGTAGCCGAGCGCGGCGGCGGTGGACGCCAGGATAAATGGCGGATACGCCATGTCGAGCGTCCCCTTGGTGGCGATGAGCGCCATCTTTTTTGCGGTCATGCTGTCTCCTCGTTGGTCGCCGGCCGGCAGGTCGCTGCTTGCGGCGGCATTTCGTATCGTGATGCCTTGTAGTAGTGGTGTCCTGTCGCGGTGCCACGAGCCGTGGCGGCGAATCCGGGTGACGCGATCATCCTTTCTTCATCATGAACACGTATTTGCCGCTTTCTTCGGCCGACGATACGAGCACGTTGCCGGTTTGCTCGGCAAATGCCGCCATGTCTGCGATCGAGCCGCGATCGGTCGAAATAATCTTGAGGATCTGTCCTGAACTCATATCGTTGAGTGCCTTCTTGGTCTTGACGATCGGCAGGGGACAGGAGAGACCGGATGCGTCAAGTTCCTTGTCAAAGCTCATCTTTCATCTCCTCTTGCAGGCATGTCTGGTTGTTGTCGCGACGACAGCTTTTGTCGCTTCCATTAGGCGGTCTTGCGAATTCGGCGTCTATTCCCGATGCGAGTAATAACCCCATAACCCATGTGGGTAGGTGCCACCCACGCCAAAGGTAATTCCCCAGTAGCGGCAATCAAGTCCGGACGGCAAGTACCGGGACGTCGTTGGCGCTCATCATCTGGCGCATCAGGTCGCCCGCCGGTGTGCCCGGTGCGCCATTTCTCATCACCAGTAGGTCGACGCCTGCCGCGACGGCCGCGCGGGCATCATTCAGCACATCGTCCGTTCGCGTTACCCGCTTTTTCTGCAATGCGCCGCCAGATGCCGCGGCAATGCGCTCGAGCGCCACGAGGCCAGCCGGCTCTTCAACCGATGAAGCGACCAGCAGTGACAGGGGCAGATTCGCCATGCGCGCCATCGCCGCGCCGACTGAGGTGACTGTCGTCGAAGCATCGATGTCGACATCGTCGACAAGCACCATGACACCACGCCGCCAAATGTCACACAGACGTGGCACCACGATTACGGTGCAGGGAGCGCGGTCCAGCAGGCGGCCCACTATTTCACCAATGAGCAGGCGCCTGAGAAAGCCGCTTTTGCCGCGCCGGGGCAGGATCAACAAGTCGGCGTTCGAGCGCGAAACCTCGTCAATGATTTCCTGGTCGGGTTCTGCCCCGCGTCGCACGTCGGTCGAGAGGTCGACTCCCGCAGCCTGCGCGGAGGCGCGCAGATTCGCCAATCCACGCGCGGCGTCGTGCTCCGCACGCGCGGCCGCCTGGGGCGCGACAGCCTCATATTCGGCGTTGCTTACCAGGGGAAACACCACCCGCAGCGGAACCGCCAGCGGCACGCGCTCGGCGCCGGCATCGAATTCCGTGCATTCGCTGACCAGCAAGGGATTGTGAAAAACCGGTGGCAACGTTAGCGTCGTCATGGCTAAGTGGCCTGTGCGCAGCACCATTGAGGGCCAGATGCGGAATATTAGTGCTCTGATGGGGACAGCGGTTGTCGTACACCTGAAAGGATACTTTGCTGCGATAAATGAACAGGCCGCGCCCATCGCAGTCAATTCGTGTGACATCGCCATCCTTGACGTCGCCAATGGCCAAAACGTCGTGCCACTGGCCGTTGCTCGCCAGTGCCTCTGGCAAGAATTCCGGGATATTCATGTCCAGGATAATATCCACCGCCCAAATGATTTTCGCCACGCCCAGCGCCGGAAAGGCCATCAGCAGCGCATCCAGAATCTCTGCCGGTGTGCACCCCTCGCGCAGGGCTCGTCCCAGTTACTGACGAAAGCCGCGATCCGTTTGCGCATGGACTTTGGCAATGACGGAGATGAGTTTTTTCGTCTTGGGGTCGAGATGCTTGCCGGCATCCTTCAGAAACGCAAAGTAATGACCCAGCGCTTCCGGGCGGGCTTTGAGCAGGTAGTTCAGCGCGTCCCTCATGGCGAGGCTTGCTCTGTTTGTTCGTCAAAATGGACTATCAGCACGGAATGCTCGGATAAGCCAATAACTTTTTGCGCCACGCCGCCAATCAATGCCCGGCCAATACGGTGTTCGCTACGGCTGCCGATCACGATC
>JBDTSU010000387.1:0-3553 GCA_039930965.1 Betaproteobacteria bacterium | reverse complement strand
GAACGGCTGGCCGATGTAGCGGCCAGCGCGCCCTGCAAGGGGGCCGGGATGGGGGTGCGCTCAGTCGTCGCCGCCGCCCGAAAACTGCGCCGCAATTCCACTGAAGTGGAACGAAAACTCTGGCATCGTGTCCGCGACAAACAAATTGAAGATTTTCGCTTTCGCCGACAGCGTCCGATCGGCAAGTACATTGTTGACTTCGTGTGTCTTGAAGCGAACCTGATCATTGAGCTTGATGGCTCGCAACATGCCGACGCTGTTACGGCCGACGCTGCGCGGACTCAATTTCTCGAATCGCTCGGTTATCGTGTCTTGCGGTTCTGGAACAACGAAGTTTTGGAGAATATCGAGGGAGTGTTGGAGCGCATTCGCGAGGTGCTGGTTCAGCCGGCCATGTCCAACCCCACCCTCCGCCCTCCCCTTGGCAGGGGAGGGAGCCTGACTCCTTCCCCCGCCAAGCGGGGGGTGGAGCAGGGGTTTGGCGACGCATGCGTCGCGCCTGCGGAACGGCTGGCCGATGCAGCGGCCAGCGCGCCCTGCAAGGGGGTTGGGATGGGGGTGCGCTCGCCAAGCAATAACAACCGAGTCAAAACGATGGACCCAAAAACATGATCGGCCGAATCACCGGAACACTGCTCGCGAAGAACCCGCCGCAAGTCGTCGTTGACGCCGGCGGAATCGGCTATGAAATCGATGTGCCGATGAGTACCTTCTACAACCTTCCCAAGATCCACGAAAAGATCACGCTGTTCACGCATCTGGTCGTGCGCGAGGATGCGCAGTTGCTTTACGGTTTCGGCACCGAGGCCGAACGCGCCACCTTCCGCCAGTTGCTCAAGGTGAGCGGCGTCGGGCCGAAGGTGGGGCTGGCGGTGTTGTCGGGCATGAGCGTGAATGACCTCGCCGAAGCGGTGGCCATGCAGGAAAGCGGGCGCCTGACCAAGGTGCCGGGCATCGGCAAGAAGACCGCCGAGCGCTTGTTGCTGGAGTTGAAAGACCGGCTGAAGGTGGACGTACGCATCGCGGTCGGTGGCGAAGCGCCGGCGCCTTCGTCGTCGGCGGATATCCTGAATGCGCTGATCTCGCTCGGCTACAACGACAAGGAAGCGCTCTACGCCATCAAGCAACTGCCCCGGGAGGCCAGCGTGTCCGATGGTATCCGCCAGGCGCTGAAGCTGTTGTCCAAGTCCTGATGTCAGCGGCCTGGACGGGCACCCCGGAAAAACCCCGGGCGGTCGCGTAAAATCAGCGGATGATTGAGGAAGATCGTCTCATCTCCGGCGTCAAGGCCTCCCCGCAGGAAGAAGCGCTGGAGCGGGCACTGCGCCCCAAGCTTCTCAGCGAATATGTCGGCCAGGAAAAGATCCGCGGCCAGCTGTCGATATTCATCCAGGCCGCCCGCGGCCGCAAGGAGCCGCTCGATCACACCCTGCTGTTCGGCCCGCCGGGACTGGGCAAGACCACGCTGGCGCACATCATCTCGCGAGAAATGGGCGTGAACCTGCGCCAGACTTCCGGCCCGGTGCTGGAGCGCGCCGGCGACCTGGCGGCGATGCTGACCAATCTCGAACCCAACGACGTGCTGTTCATCGATGAAATCCATCGCCTGAGCCCGGTGGTGGAGGAAATCCTTTATCCGGCGCTGGAGGACTACCAGATCGACATCATGATCGGCGAAGGTCCGGCCGCGCGCTCGGTGAAGCTCGACCTGCCGCCGTTCACGCTGGTCGGTGCGACCACCCGCGCCGGCATGCTGACCAACCCGTTGCGCGACCGCTTCGGCATCGTCGCCCGGCTGGAGTTCTATTCGCCGGCGGAGCTGAAACTCATCGTCGGCCGTTCGGCGCAATTGCTGAAGGTGCGCGTCGATGATCATGGCGCGCAGGAAATCGCGCTGCGCTCGCGCGGCACGCCGCGCATCGCCAACCGGCTGCTGCGGCGGGTGCGCGATTTTGCCGAGGTGAAAGGCGACGGCCATGTCGACAAGGCAACGGCCGATGCCGCGCTGAAGATGCTCGATGTCGACCAGATCGGCCTCGATGTGATGGACCGCAAGATGCTGCTGGCGATCATCGAAAAATTCGCCGGCGGACCGGTCGGCGTGGAAAACCTGGCGTCGGCGTTGAGCGAGGAGCGGGACACGATCGAGGACGTGCTCGAGCCTTACCTGATCCAGCAGGGTTATCTGCAGCGCACCCCGCGCGGCCGCGTCGCGACGGCGCTCGCCTACCAGCATTTCGGGCTGGCGGCCCCGGCCAATTTGCTGGCGCCGGAACTTTTCTGATGGCGAAGCTCTCTCTCAAGAATGCCCAGCAAACGCCGCTGTTCACTTTTGATTTTCCGCAGCGCATCTATTTCGAGGACACCGATGCCGGCGGCGTGGTGTATCACGCGCACTATGTGAAATTCCTGGAACGGGCGCGCACCGAATGGCTGCGCTACCTGGGCTTCACCAGCAGCGAGCTTGAGCGCAAATACAAGATGCTGTGGGTGGTCAGCGAAATGGCGGTGGAATTCGTTAAGCCGGCCAGGCTGGATGATTCGGTCAATATCAGCGTGGCCATCGAAAACCTGGGGCGCGTGCGCTGCACCTTCCATCAGGAGATACGTCGCGGCGAGGAAACGCTGGTGAAGGCGCGGGTGCTGGTGGCGTGTGTCTCGGCCGACGGCTTCAAGCCGATCGAGATTCCCGCCGACATACGCAAAAAAATGGAGGCAACCGTTTGAACTTCTCAAGTGATATCGCAATTCTGCAAATGATTCTGCAGGCCTCGATCGTGGTCAAGATCGTGATGGGAATCCTGGTGCTGGCCTCATTGATGTCGTGGTGGTACATCTTCGTCAAAATGTTCTCGGTCAGCCGGACGAAAAAGCAGGCCGACGAGTTCGAGCGCGAATTCTGGGGCGGCACCGACCTGGTGGGCCTCTACCAGCGCGCCAATTCCGGCCAGTACGAGCCGGCCGGCATGGAGAAGATTTTCGAGGCTGGCTTCAAGGAATACCTGAAGCTGAAGAGCCGCACCGGCGCCGACATCGGCGCGCTGATGGACGGCACGCGCCGCGCGATGAAGGCAACCTTCCAGCGTGAACTCGATTATCTCGAATCGCACCTGTCGTTCCTGGCGACGGTGGGCTCGGTGAGCCCGTACATCGGCCTGCTCGGCACCGTCTGGGGCATCATGAATGCGTTTCGCGGCCTGTCGAATGTGGCGCAGGCCACGCTGGCACAAGTGGCGCCGGGCATCGCCGAGGCCCTGATCGCCACCGCGATCGGCCTGTTCGCCGCCATCCCGGCGGTAATTGCCTACAACCGCTACACCGCGGAAATCGACCGTATCGCCAACCGCTACGAGAGCTTCATGGAAGAATTCACCAATATCTTGCAGCGGCAGGCGACACACTAACGAAATGGGTAGTCGTGATCAAACACTAGCACCGGGGCGGCCTCCAGGCCAAAAATGGCTGGAGAGGCGCGCCAGTGCTAGACTTTGGCAGTGGGGAACTTCTCGAAACCTCAAATTTCTGTCGCCCCGGCGAACAACCACAAGGGTTG
>JBDTSU010000386.1:0-3554 GCA_039930965.1 Betaproteobacteria bacterium | reverse complement strand
GTAGGGTTTGTTGGTGATGAGGTAGACGAAGTACATGTGGCAAATACATCCTCAGCGCGCTAAGCCTTCAACTAAAGGCACAACTCTTAAACTGTCGCCCCGGCGAAGGCCGGGGCCTAAGTTTGCATCCGGGAGCGACAACGAAAACTTGGGCCCCGGCCTTCGCCGGGGCGACAGCTTCTCTTAGCGACCACCCACCTCGCCGCCTGCATGCGGCTCGGATTCGGCAGGCACTCAACATGCCGCAGGGCATGTTTCGTGTCCAGCCTCATCCCAACGGCTGATACTGCATCGACGCATACCGTCCATACGCGTAGTGCTCCAGCTGCCGCTCGATGTCATTGACCAGCGCCGACGCACCGATGCGGAACAAATTCGGCTACATCCAATCGTCGCCCAGTTCTTCCTTGATCAATATCAGCCAGTCCAGTGCCTGCTTGGCGGTGCGGATGCCGCCGGCCGGTTTGAAGCCGACTTTCACGCCGGTCTGTTCGTAGTACTGGCGGATGGCGCGGACCATGACCAGGCTGCCGCCGATGGTGGCGTTGGTGGGTTCCTTGCCGGTAGAGGTCTTGATGAAATCCGAGCCGGCCTGCATGCAGACGATGCTGGCGCGCATGATGTTTTTCAGCGTGCCCAGTTCGCCGGTGGCGATGATCGCCTTCATGTGCGCGCGGCCGCAGGCTTCACGGAAGGCTTTGACTTCGTCGTAGAGCGCGCGCCAGTCGCCGTTGAGTACGTGCTCGCGCGAAATCACGATATCGATCTCGCCGGCGCCGGCCTGCACGCTGGCCTTGATCTCTTCGATCTTCAGCGGGAACGGGGTGAGGCCGGCGGGGAAACCGGTGGAGACGGCGGCGACCGGAATGCCGGAGCCCTTCAACGCCTCGACTGCGGTGGCGACAAAGGCGTGATACACGCATACCGCGCCGGTGGTGAGCGCCTCCGCATAGCCGACATCCTTCAACAGTTCGGCGCGGATCGGCTGGCGCGCCTTGGCGCAAAGGCGTTTCACCGTGCCGGGCGTATCGTCGCCGCTCAGGGTGGTGAGATCAATGGTCTTGACGGCGTGGATCAGCCACGCGGCCTGGTGTTCTTTCTTGACCGTGCGGCGGGTGGACAGGGTGGCGGCACGGCGCTCGACCGCGCTGCGGTTGACGCGCACGTCCTTGACCGGACCGAGGTCGAATTTGGTGCCGGGGTTGCGGCCCGCTTCTTCCGCGGAATGCGGTGAGCCGGAGACATTCAGGTGGGTGACTTTAGCCATGATCGCGGGAGAGGTTGGTGAGGAGGCGAAGGTGCGGGAATGTCGGCAAAATTATACGCCGCAATTGCGCGGGCGGGCATCACTTCTTGACCAATCGGTCAGGAAATGTCCGTGATTTCCGGATGTGCTTCGGCATCCCAACGCGGCCGGCAATGACATGATCGGGGGACTCCCCGCGTGGCCGCATTTGGAGTAAATTAATAAAATGTCTACACGTCGAATGATTGTCTTTGCGATGGCCCTGGTGATGGCGGCGGCACCGCTTTTCTGGTTCGATCTGGACCCGAAAGCCGGCGACAAGCTGTTGCGGCTGACGAGCAAGCCGGCGTATTCGCAGCTTCGCTAGGCGGCCTGGGACGTCCGGGCTCCCGCAATCATTGGGCGGGTGGCCACGCAGCCTGCAATGCGGAAATGATTTGCGGCAACGAACAATCCCTGGCAATCGAAATTGATCATCGCTGGCCGGAGATTTACCGACGCGCCAAACAAAGGTGCCGTTATTCTTCGACGCCCTGGATCACCCGCTTGATGATCTCGAAACTGAACCCGCGCGATTGCAGGTAGCGAATCTGCTTATTGCGGGCAGTCGCGTCCGCGGGTGGCTCGCGGAACTTGCGCAGCCACAGTGCCCTCGCCTGCGCGAGTTCGTTGTCCTTGAGGTCTGGCGTGACGTCTGCGATTGCTTCTTCGGTGACCCCTTTGCTGCGCAATGTGTGGGTGACGCGGCTGACGCCGTACTTGGCGGAGAGCCGCCGCGCGGCACCCTCGACATAGCGGGTTTCATTCAGAAACCCCTGCGACGCGCACCAGTCGGCCGCGCCCTCCACGTCCGATTTCTCGTAGCCGGCCGCGATCAGCTTGGCGACAAATTCCGCCCGCGAGGCATCGCGGCGCGACAGCAATGCCAAAGCCCGGGAAAGCAGCTCCTTGTTTTCCGGTTTGGCAATATCCGTCAAGAGTGCTTCCGCGACAGCCGCCAGCCCAGGCTCTGGCAGTGCATGCACACCATGCCGGTGTGCCAGCCGCTGCCATGGCAGGCGTTGCAGGGCTGCCACGCGTTGCCGGCTTGCAGGCTGGTCAACACGCCCGTGCAGGCCCTGCCATGCGTGACTCGCTCGCACGGCTGGTCGAAGGCGCTGAACTTGAACGAAAACGCCGTACAGCGCGTGCAGACCACCGCCGGACGCTGGCGCTGCGCGTGCAGCATGGGCCGGTGGGCGAGGAAATGCTGCGGATTGCGTGACCCTTGGGTGGCAAGAATTTGCATGCAAGTCTCCGGATTGTTGCGCGGCTATATCGCACATGCCTCTCACCGGCAACACCGGCAAGGCCCTGGCGACAGCCAGAAGAAAAAAGAGCCGCTTTGTTCAAGTTACCTTGCTTCCGGCGGCCCAACCATCGAACCATCCTGCCGCTACGCCGGCAGTGAATATTGAAAATCGTAAAAATGCTTGCGGTCGACAATGTCGATCTTGAGCGAACCCGCCAGTCCCGCCAGTTCACCGGTGCCTGAATCTGGAACCACCGTGACCCACAACTGTGGCGCGCCGCGCGTCATGGTGCCGCTGTGTTGCAGGACAAATGTGCCCTTGTTCCCGTTGAGCGATCCGTCCACCCGTTCGATCGCCACGTATCCCGCCGAACCCTTCGTATCGGTCATGGCACTCAGCATCTCGCCTTTGCTGGTACCGATGAGATCACCGAAGAATTGTTTGTCGAGGGACATGCGCCCGAGTTTCTGGCCCGTTGCCGCATCGGCCAGGGGCTGCGCGGTCAGCGTAACGTCGAACGTGCCTTTCGCCTGAAAGTTCATGCGCGTGACTCCGGTTTTCCTGGTTTCCTGCGTCGTTTGCGCTTGTGCCGCGTACAAAGTCAACGCAACGGTCAGCGCAAAGCCTTGTACGAACGCCGGCAATGCGCGCCAGATAGATGTTCGCATGGTGCCTATGTCCGCAATTTGCGTGATGAATGGCGTGACGGGAGAATGCCTTCACGAAAATCGACGGCCCGTCACGACCATTCGAGGATTACTCTTCGACTTCCTCGCTCACGTCGCTGCCGCCGCCGGGCGTGCCGCTCACACCAACCGCGGCGCGAATGCGGGCCTCGATTTCCTTGGCCATGTCGGGATTTTCTTTCAGGAACTTGCGGGTGTTGTCCTTGCCCTGGCCGATTTTTTCGCCCTTGTATGCATACCAGGCACCGGCCTTGTCGACGATCTTGTGAATCACACCCAGTTCAATGATTTCTCCTTCACGCGAAATACCTTCTCCGTAAAGAATATCGA
>JBDTSU010000385.1:0-3604 GCA_039930965.1 Betaproteobacteria bacterium | reverse complement strand
GCGGTCAGCGACCCGTTTGGCCATCAGCCACGGGGTCGCTCAAGCCCGGGGGCGGCCGCAATGGCCGCATTTTTCGGCGGCGCTCGAAATGTAGGCACCGCACCCGGCGCACTGGACCGTGTCCTCGATCACGACCTTGCGGGCACTGACCTGGGTTGGGGCCGGCGGCGGCGTGGGCGGTGGCGGCGTCCGTGCAGGTTCCTGCGGCCTGCCGACGAAGCGGTCGTACATGCCTTTCCAGCGGGCGAAGGTTTTCCACACCGCGTAGATGGCGACGCCGAACAGGATGATCTTGAGCAGGAATCCCATTGTCTGGTTGTGCGGACCGAGCCGCGCCTGGTCAAGCCACCTCGCGTCGGGCGTCAACGCCCGCTATAGGATCGGCCCATGAATGGAAGCGTCTCCGATGGCAGGTGAGGAGGCGCCGCTCGACCTGTTCGTGGTCGGCGGCGGGATCAATGGCGCGGGGATCGCCTGCGACGCGGTGGGACGGTCGCTCAAGGTCGGACTGTGCGAAATGAACGATTTCGCCAGCGCCACCTCGTCGGCCTCGACCAAGCTGATCCATGGCGGGCTGCGCTACCTCGAGCAATACGAATTCCGCCTGGTGCGCGAGGCGCTGCAGGAGCGCGAAGTGATGCTCAGGATCGCGCCGCACATCATTCATCCGCTGGAATTTATCCTGCCGCACGACAAGCACATGCGCCCGGCATGGATGGTGCGCGCGGGCCTGTTCATGTACGACCACCTCGGCGGCAAAATCTCGCTGCCGGGTTCGCGTACGGTCATGTTTCCGGATGAGACCTTCAGCGCCGGATTGAAACCGGTCATCCGGCGCGGGTTCTTCTATTCCGATGCGCGGGTCGATGACGCGCGCCTGACCGTGCTCAATGCGGTTTCCGCACGCGATCATGGTGCCGAGATCCGCGTGCGCACAAAACTGGTCGCCGGCCGGCGCGGCAATGACGCGTGGGAACTCATCCTGCGCGATGCCGACCGCCGGACGGATTCCGTCGTCCGTGCGCGCGGCGTGGTGAATGCCGCCGGACCGTGGGTGAAACAGTTGCTCGATGAGGCGCTGAAAATCGAGATGAACGCGACCGTCCGGCTGGTGAAAGGCAGCCACATCGTCGTGCCGCGCATCCACGACAAGGGCCACGCCTATATCCTGCAGCACAGCGACAAGCGGGTGGTATTCGTCATCCCCTTTGAGGAGAAATTCAGCCTGATCGGCACCACCGACGTCAACGTCGAGCACCTGGCCGACGCGGCGGGAATATCCGCGGAAGAAACCCGCTACCTGGTGCAGGCAGCCAATCGATTTCTGGCCAAACCGCTGAGCGAGTCCGACGTCGTATGGAGTTATGCGGGCGTGCGGCCGCTATACGATGACGGCAGCGCGAACCCGTCCGAAATCACCCGCGATTATGTATTAAAGGTCGCCGATGAGGGCGGCAGGCTGCCGTTGCTGTCGATCTTTGGCGGCAAGATCACCACCTATCGGCGTCTGGCGGAGCAGGCGCTGGAGGAATTGCGGGCCTACTACCCGACGATGTCTGGTTCGTGGACGGGAGCGGAAGCGTTGCCCGGCGGCGATATTGCGTCGCTCGACGAGGCGGTACGGGAAGCGGTGGAGAAACATCCAGGCCTGCCGATCGATTACCTGCGCCGCCTGGCCTCGCGCCACGGTTCGCGCACCGGGCAGGTGCTGGCCGGCGTGCGCTCGATGTCCGGCCTGGGTGAATTGTTCGGCGCGGGCGCGACACTGCTGTCGGAGCGCGAGATCGATTACTGCATGCAGGAAGAGTGGGCGCGGATGCCGGACGACATTCTCTGGCGGCGCACCAAGTGTGGGCTGCACATGGATGCAGCCGAGCGCGAGCGCGCGGCGAATTTCATTCGTACAAAGGCTAAGACCTAGCATTCATGCGCCTTTCCGAGCACAACTGGTCTGGAAGCCGCGCCGGCGCTAGGTGTTCACCATCGATGCGCGCGCCTTGCACAACAATTGAAGGTGTTAAAGCACCGAGGTCTCGTCGTCCCCGCGCAGGCGGGGAGCCAGTGGCGTACTTGTCAAGGTCGCCGGATCCCGTCGGCGCGGGGATTATGATTTCAATATTTTCCCTCAATGTTTCAGTCTCGTAGCGCACGAGTGAAATGAAACCGCTCGCCGAATTTTCACCCCACGATTTGCGCGGAATACGCGGCGTCCTCTTCGATATCGACGACACGCTCACCACCGACGGTCGCCTTACCCCGGAAGCCTACGCCGCGATGGCTGCGCTCAAGAGCGCCGGCTTCATCGTTGTTCCCATCACCGGCCGCCCGGCCGGCTGGTGCGATCACATCGCGCGCATGTGGCCGGTCGATGGCGTGGTCGGCGAGAACGGCGCGTTCTATTTTCACTTCGATGCCGCGGAAAAAAAACTCAAGCAACGCTTCATCAAGGACGACGTCACCCGCCGGCGCGACCGTGAGCAACTCACCGCCATCGCCCGGCACATCCTGCAAACCGTACCCGGCACCGCGCTCGCCTCCGATCAACCTTACCGCGAAGCCGATATCGCCATCGACTTTTGCGAGGACGTTGCGGCCTTGCCGCACGCGCAAGTGCTGCGCATCAAGACGCTGATGGAAACGGCGGGGCTGTCGGCGAAGATCAGTTCGATTCATGTCAACGGCTGGCTGGGCCGCTACGACAAGCTCTCGACCACGCGGCTCTTCATGAAAGAACGCTTCGGGATCGACCTGGACGCGCACCGGCATGAATATGTGTTCGCCGGAGACTCTCCGAACGATGCACCCATGTTCGCGCACTTTCCGCATTCGGTGGGGGTGGCCAATGTCAGCGACTTCCTGGATTTGCTGCCGGCGCGCCCCGCCTATGTGACACCGTCGCGGTGCGGGCAGGGGTTCACTGAATTGGCGGAAGTTCTGATCGGCGGGAAACGGTCGGCGTAGAATCTGGACAGATTTGTCGCGGCGCCTTCCCGCGGCGCGTTCGCCGCAATCGATTTCTCGTGGGGTGCCGTTTGTGCGATGACAGGCCATGCGCACATTTGTCGCGGCGGTGAAGCGGGCGCAAATCCGCGGATTGCGAAACCCGCGCCTAAATTTTTACGGGAATCAGCGCTGCCACCTTCTGCAGCAGCACCTCTTTTTCATAGGGTTTGTGCAGCATCCCGCTGAATCCGAATTCCACCGCGGAAATATCCTCCTCCACCGCAAGCAGCACAGGGATCGAGGTCGACGTGATGGCGAACTTTTCCTGCAAGCGATCGGACAGTCCTTCGATGCCGAGTTCGGCAAAGCCCTTTGCGGTGGGATCGATGATCAGCAAGTCAAACACATCCTGGCTGAGTTCCGTATAGGCCTCGTCGGCGGTGTCGGTATGCACTACGCGATAGTCTTTTTTTCTGAGCGCGCCGATGGCGACGATGGCGTGCTCGCGATTCGGGTCGACGATCAGCACGCTGCCCGCCTTGGCTTCGCGCAGCGAGTGGCGCGTGATCAGCGTTGACGTGGCTTCGGCATCGTCGTCCTGCGTGCCCATGACCGCCGAGATGGCTTCATTGATCTGGTTGGCGGCAATCGGGTGGCGCAG
>JBDTSU010000384.1:0-3612 GCA_039930965.1 Betaproteobacteria bacterium | reverse complement strand
ATCGGCGTAACGCCGACCGAAATCGGCATGGTCGTCAATACCGCGGTGGTAAGCGACGGCGACGATACGCCGGCCACCAACACCAGCATCCCGGTCAGTACGCCAGTGGGCACCGCGGCGCTGACGAAGTCGACGGTTGACTCGATGCCGATACCGACGCTATCGGAATGGAAGTTGCGATTGCTGGCGCTGTTGGTCGCGGCGGCCGGTGTTGCGATAATTCACGGTCGCAAGCGCGGATCAGCAGCGCCGACGAGCGGCGGCGGTGCGGCGCATGTCCGCCGCCATCGGTTCCAGGCGCCCGCCGGACGGCGTGGTGGAGAAACGGCGGCGTCTGCAACCGGATGCCGATCGTGGTGAACCGGAGATCAGCCATCAGCACGCCTTCGCCAGCTACGCCGATATGCTCGAGCGCGCAATGCGGCTGCTCAAGCCGGAACTGCAATCGCTGATGCTGATCGAAAACGTCGGCAACCTGGTGTGTCCGGCGCTATTCGATCTCGGCGAGCGCGCGAAAGTGGCGACCTTTTCGGTCACCGAGGGTGAAGACAAACCGCTAAAATATCCGCACATGTTTCGCGCCGCCAACGTGGTGATCCTCAGCAAGATCGATCTCCTGCCGCATGTTCGCTTCGACGCCGCCCGCGCAATCGCCAATGCCCTCGCCGTCAATCCCGACCTCACGGTGTTCCAGCTCTCCGCCTACACGGGGGAGGGCATGGCGCAATGGTACGGATGGCTCAAGCACGAACTGGCTTCGTGCGTCGCCGCCGCGGCGTGACCTCCCTTCGGGCCAGTTGCGATGATGGTCTATAAAAGCGTCGCGGTTCCGCTCGAGCGCGGCAGCCTGCAAGGCGCGGGACGGCGCCTGCTGACGTTCACTGCCGACGAATGGCGGCGGCTCGCCGCGCTGTACGGCATCATCGCGCTGCTGCACATGGCAGGCTGGGGTCTCTTTCTCTACTATTCCGCGCGCTATCCCGCGCTGGTCGGCCTCGGTTTCGTCGCGTACATGTTCGGGTTGCGCCACGCGTTCGACGCCGACCATATCGCCGCCGTCGACGACACCGTGCGGTTCATGCTGCAGAAAGGCAAGCGGCCGCTGGCGATCGGGTTCTTTTTTTCGCTCGGCCACTCGACCATCGTTTTCCTGCTCGCCGTCGCCATCATCTTCGCCGCCAGCGCCGTCAAGGTGCATCTGCCTGGAATGCAGAGCTGGGGCAGCATCATCGGCGCCAGCGTGTCCGGCGCGTTCCTGTGGCTGATCGGCATCCTCAACCTCGTCGTGTTGCTGGACATGCTCAAAGTCTGGCGCCAGGCCAGGACCGGCAAGCACAGCCACGAACATCTGGAAGCCTTGCTGGTCCAGCGTGGCTTCCTCAATCGGCTGTTCGGCGGGCGGCTGCAAAGGATCATCAACCACAGCTGGCAGATGTATCCGCTCGGCATGCTGTTCGGGCTGGGATTCGATACGGCGTCGGAGGTCGGGCTGCTGGCGATGACCGCGGGCGCGTCCGCCGGAAATCTGCCGATTGCCGCGGCGCTGTGCCTGCCGCTGCTGTTCGCTGCCGGAATGTCGGCCATGGACACCACCGACGGCGTGCTGATGTCGAAGGCGTACGACTGGGCGTTCGTCAATCCGCTGCGCAAGATCTTCTACAACATCACGATCACCGGCCTCTCGATCGCCGTGGCGCTGGTGATCGGCAGCATCGAATTGCTGCAGGTTTTCACGCGCATCCTCGGGCTTCACGGTCCGTTCTTCGGCTGGGTGGCCGAACTAGATTTCGGGATACTTGGCTATGTGATCGTGGGCCTGTTCCTCATCGCCTGGGCGGGGTCGGTGCTCGTCTGGAAATACGGACGCATCGAGGAACGCTACGGGCACCTGCATCCGCTGCGCGCCCATCACCACACGCACGACGACGGCAGCATCCACGCACACCGGCATTTCCATTAGCTGCCATTTCCATTCGCCGGCCGGATGAAAGCGCTGTCGGCGTGCTGGTGGCCTCGACGAGTTGGAAGCCGACCAATTTCGACTATATCGACAACCACCTGGCGTAACGCTACCTTCCGTGAAATAGCGAGAATAACGGAACAAGGGGAATCATGGCGGCAGAAGGCAAGAACGAAGGCGAAGGCATCACGATTCATGCGGAACCGTTGCGCGCCGTGGTGCAGGCGATCGTCGGCGCGGGCGGTTCGAGCGCACGCGAAGCCGAGCTCGTGGCGACGCAACTGGTGGAAGCCAATCTCACCGGGCACGACTCGCACGGGGTGGGCATGGTGCCGCGCTACGTGGAGGCATTGCTCGAAGGCAGCCTGCACATCAACCAGCACCTCCGCGTCGTCAGCGAGATTGGCCCGTTGCTGACGGTCGACGGCAACGCGGGCTATGGGCAGGTGATGGGGCACGAAGCGATGGAGTGCGGCATCGCAATCGCCGCCGCGCACGGCGTCGCGGTCGTGGGCTTGGCCAACAGCCATCATATCGGCCGCATCGGGCACTGGGCGGAGCAATGCATCGCCGCCGGCTATGTGTCGATGCATTACGTCAACGTGATCAGCGAACCGGTGGTGGCGCCGTTCGGCGGGCGCGATGCGCGGTTCGTCACCAATCCCTTCTGCGTCGGCGTGCCGCTGCCGGATTCGCCGCCGGTGCTCCTTGATTTCGCGACCAGTCGTATCGCGATGGGCAAGGTGCGCGTCGCGATGAACACCGGCCAGCAGGTGGCGGCGGGGACGCTGCTCGACAGCGCCGGCGAGCCCACGACCGATCCGCATTCGCTGTTCGCCGATCCGCATGGCGCGATCCTGCCGTTCGGCGAGCACAAGGGTTATGCGCTGGCGGGCGGATGCGAAATCCTCGGAGGCGCGCTGACGGGCGGAGCCACGCTGCGCGGCAAGCCGCCGAACCGCGCCATCATCAACAACATGCTGTCGATCATCATCGACCCGCAGCGGATGGGCACCGCCGGCAATCTGGCGGCAGAAAGTCCCGCGTTTCTCGACTGGGTGAGGCAGTCACCGGTGCAGGCAGGCATCGAACGCGTCAAGACGCCGGGCGAGCCGGAACGCGACTACCGCCGACAGCGCGCCGCGAATGGCATCTGGATCGACGCCACCACCTGGTCGCAGATCGAAAATTGTGGCATGGCGCTGGGTGTCGAACCCGGCGAAGTCGATCGCCTGCGCCGCGCGATTTGACGAAGTTCGAGGGGATGTCGACGGTCCAGGCCTGTGGCAGGGCAGTGCAACCAAACGGTCCAGGCGCCGCCAGGGCCTTCGCGACACCGACTGTCTGAGCGCGCGTGATCAAGCGTTTGTCCTCGTTCCAGGCCGATCTTCCGGACCGGGCTGCCGTTCGGCCACAAGGGCTTTGCGCCGAGCACGATGGGTAGCCAGCAAGACGAGCACCGCAAGGACCGGAATCGAGGCAGCGATCACCACATCGACATCGATCGGGACTCCGCGCGATTTGAACCCCTTGGCGATGTAGCCGATCAGCCCGGTCACGTAGTAGACGATCGCGGCAACCGAGAGACCTTCGACCGCCTGCTGCAGGCGCAACTGCATCCTGGCGCGCCGATCCATGGAGGCGAGCAGTTC
>JBDTSU010000383.1:0-3621 GCA_039930965.1 Betaproteobacteria bacterium | reverse complement strand
GCGCGCAATCAAAGTCCTGAACGTCCGCGATGGGCAGACGCGTGAGCTGGCCACCGCCCACCTGGTGCTTGCCGTCGGCCACAGCGCCCGCGACACGTTTGAAATGTTGCATGCGCGCGGCGTGTACCTCGAGGCGAAGCCATTTTCGATCGGTTTTCGCATCGAACATCCCCAATCGCTCATCGATCGTGCCCGCCTCGGCCCCAATGCTGGCAACCCGCTGCTTGGTGCCGCCGACTACAAGCTCGTCCATCATGCGTCGAATGGACGCAGTGTCTACAGTTTCTGCATGTGTCCCGGCGGTACCGTCGTCGCCGCCACGTCGGAGGCCGGCCGGGTGGTGACCAACGGCATGAGCCAGTATTCACGCAATGAACGCAACGCCAACGCCGGTATCGTCGTCGGCATCGATCCGCGCGACTTTCCGGGTGGTGGCACGGGCGGACCGCTGGCCGGAATCGCGTTTCAGCGGCAATGGGAATCGCGCGCCTTTGACCTGGGCGGCGGCACCTACGAAGCGCCCGCGCAGCTGGTCGGTGATTTCCTGGAAGGGCGCGCATCGACGTCGCTTGGCACGGTTAACCCATCGTACCAGCCCGGCGTGCACCTGACCGACCTTGCGGGCAGCCTTCCCGACTACGCCGTCGCCGCCATTCGCGAGGCGATTCCTGCCTTTGACAAACAGATCCGCGGCTTTGCCATGCACGACGCCGTGCTGACGGCCGTGGAGACACGCACGTCGTCGCCGTTGCGCATCACAAGAGGCGAGGATTTCCAGAGTATCAATGTAAAGGGTCTCTATCCGGCCGGCGAAGGCGCCAGCTATGCCGGCGGCATCCTGTCCGCGGGCGTCGATGGCATCAAGGTCGCCGAGGCGATCGGCCGCTCAATGTTCGGCATCGCCCGCAAACCGGGTGATGATTCCGGCTGCAATGACAGCGGCGGAAGCGCGTAACATGGCGGCTTCACGAATCCGCCCACGAGGCCGGATTTCTTTTTCGCCACCATCCGTGCGCGACAAAACTGAAGGGAGCTTATGAACCGCTATAACAACGTCCTCGACCTGATCGGCGATACGCCACTGGTCCGACTCAACAACCTCGACACCGGCGTATGCGAGCTGTATGCCAAGCTCGAATGCAACAATCCCGCCGGCTCCATCAAGGACCGCATCGGCTTGCGCATGATCGAGGCCGCCGAGCGTGACGGCAAGATCCAGCCCGGCGGCACCATCGTTGAAGCGACCGCCGGCAATACCGGCCTGGGCCTTGCGCTGGCCGCGATACACAAGGGCTACAAGCTTCTGCTGGTGATTCCGGACAAGATGAGCCAGGAGAAGATCTTTCACCTGCGCGCCATGGGCGTAGAAATCGTCATGACGCGCTCGGACGTTTCCAAGGGGCACCCCGAGTACTACCAGGACATGGCCAAGCGCATTGCCGCCGAAATGCAGGCGCGCGGCGAAAGCGCGCACTGCATCGACCAGTTTTCCAATCCCGCCAATCCGCAGACGCATGAAGACTGGACGGCGCCGGAAATCTGGGCGCAGATGGAAGGCAAGCTCGATGCCGTGGTGGCGGGCGTCGGCTCCGGCGGCACCATCACCGGCATGGGACGATTCTTCAAGCGCGTCGCGCCGCACGTCGAAATGGTGCTGGCCGACCCCAAGGGCTCGATCCTCAACGAAATCGTCAACACCGGCACCCACGGCCCGAGCGGCTCGTGGCTGGTGGAGGGCATTGGTGGCGACTACGTTCCCGCCAATCTGGACATCGCGCTCGCCAGCAAGGCCTACGCGATCGCCGATGGCGAGGCGCTTCTCGCCGCGCGCGAGCTGCTGCAAAAGGAAGGCATCATGGGCGGCTCGTCATCGGGCACCCTGCTCGCCGCCGCGCTGCGTTACTGCCGCGAACAGACCGCGCCGAAACGGGTCGTCACCATCATCTGCGACGTCGGCGGCAAATACCTTTCAAAGATGTACAACGATTACTGGCTCACCGACCAGGGCATCATCAAGCACGAAAACAAGGGCGACCTGACCGACCTGATCGCGCGCCACCACAAGGATCGCGCGACCGTCACCATCAAGCCGGACGACACGCTGCAGACCGCATATGCGCGCATGAAGCTGTATGATTTCCAGCAGCTGCCGGTGCTTGAAAACGAGAAGGTCGTGGGCATCATCGACGAATCCGACATCCTGCTGTCGATCTACGGCGACGAGTCGCGCTTCAAGGCGCCGGTGCGCGACGCGATGACCGCCAAACTCGATACCCTGCAGGTGAGCGACTCCATCACCCGGCTGATGCCGATTTTCGATCGCGGACATATTGCCATCGTGATGGACGCCGAAAAATTCCTCGGGCTCATCACCCGTTATGATTTATTGAATTACCTGCGCCGGCGCACCCAGTAGCGCGCACCCCCCGCGGCGGGACATTCCGACCTTAAAACTTCCAAGTGAAATGACATGAACAGCAAACATCTATTCGGCACCCGGGCGATTCACGCCGGCCAAGAGCCCGACCCGACCACCGGCGCGGTGATGCAGCCCATCTACGCCACGTCCACCTACGCGCAGGCCAGCCCCGGCGTGCACAAGGGCTTTGAGTACGGCCGCACCCAAAATCCGACCCGCATGGCCTTTGAGCGCTGTGTCGCGGACCTGGAAAACGGCGTACAGGGCTTTGCCTTCGCCTCGGGGCTTGCCGCCTCGGCAACGATTCTCGATACGCTCGACACCGGTAGTCACATCATCGCGCTCGATGATCTGTATGGCGGCAGCTACCGGTTGTTCGAGCGCGTGCGGAAGCGTTCCGCGGGACTCGATTTCACCTTCATGGACATGACCGATCCGGCGAAGATTGAAGCTGCGATCAAGCCCAATACGCGCATGATCTGGGTGGAATCGCCCAGCAATCCGTTGCTGAAACTGGTCGATCTCTCTGCGGTCGCGGCAATTGCCCGTAAGCACAAATTGATCACCGTCGCGGACAATACGTTCGCCACACCTTATGTGCAGCGTCCGCTCGATCACGGCTTTGATCTGGTGGTCCATTCGGTCACCAAGTATCTGAATGGCCATTCCGACATGGTGGGCGGCATGGTGGTTGCGCGCGAGCAGGGCGAACTCGCCGAACAACTTGCCTTCCTGCACAACGCCGTCGGCAGCATTCTCGGTCCGTTCGACGCCTTCCTGGCGATGCGCGGCCTGAAGACCTTGCACCTGCGCATGCAGCGTCATTGTGAAAGCGCGCTGGCCATCGCCCAGTGGCTGGCCACTCACCCGAAGGTGGAAAAGGTGTACTACCCGGGGCTGGCGTCGCATCCGCAGCATGCGCTGGCGACGCGGCAGATGAACGGGTTTGGCGGAATGGTCACGGTCATCCTCAAGGGAGACCTGGAGCAATCCCGGCGCTTTCTGGAAAATGTGAAGATCTTCGTCTGCGCGGAGAGTCTCGGTGGTGTGGAGAGTCTCGCCGAACATCCGGCGGCGTTCCGAGTGGCCGACGATGGCGTAGGTGGCTCCGGCCTCCGTGATCATCGCGGCTGACACTTCCCCAGTAAACGCGCCGTCGCGCTCCCAGTAGAGATCCTGCGCCGCGACGGCGATGTTGCTTC
>JBDTSU010000382.1:0-3622 GCA_039930965.1 Betaproteobacteria bacterium | reverse complement strand
GCGCTTCCGGATGCAACTGCGGCGCGCCCGGTTTGATCGCCGCGCGGATGTCGGCCGCGGCCGGCAGCTCCTCGTAGGTGACGACGACGGCTTCGGCGGCGTCCTTGGCCTGGTTCTTGGTCTCGGCAATCACGACCGCGACGGCCTGACCGACGAAGCGCACCGTTTCCGGGGCCATAGCCGGCCACGCACCCATCTTCATCGGCGTGCCGTCTTTGGAGGTGATGGCCCAGCCGCAGATCAGGTTGCCGATCTTGTCATCGACGATCTGCTGCCCTGTCAGGACGCCGACGACGCCTGGCATCTTCATCGCCGCCGCCGAATCGATGCCCTTCACTTTGGCGTGGGCGTAAGGGCTGCGGACGAACTGGGCATGGGTCATGCCCTGCAGCTTGATGTCATCGGTATAGCGGCCCTTGCCGGTGATGAATCGCCGGTCCTCCTTGCGCACGACACTTGCGCCAATACCTTCAACGCCCATGACATCTCTCCCCGTCGGGCCGCATGAACTGCGCGAAAAACAAAGGTGCAGATCGCAGCCGGTTTGAATCTCGAAGCTTCATCGCGCAGGTCGGGATCGCGCCGATTATTCCGCCGCCTGCGCAACCTTCATGCGTCCGGCAGCGTCTAGTACCGATTTGACGATGTTGTGGTAGCCCGTGCAGCGGCAGATATTGCCCTCGAGCTCGTGGCGGACGATGGTCTCGTCGAGCCTGCCGCCGTAGCGATTGACGATATCGATTGCCGACATGATCATCCCCGGCGTGCAATAACCGCACTGCAGCCCGTGATTGTCGCGGAAGGCCGCTTGCATCGGGTGCAATTCGTCGCCCTTCGAAATGCCCTCGATGGTGGTGACCTTGGCGCCATCGGCCTGCCCGACAAGCACAGTGCATGACTTTACCGCACGGCCGTCGATGTGGACGACGCAAGCGCCGCACTGGCTGGTATCGCAGCCGACATGGGTGCCGGTGAGGTTTAGATGGTCGCGCAGGAGCTGGACGAGAAGGGTGCGGTCCTCAAGGTCAACCGAAACCGCTTTGCCGTTCACCGTCAGTTTGACCGTGGGCATGCTGAAACCTCCCAATGGCTTCTTATGGGCCCGATTAGAGGCGCGGGGTTGCGACATTGCAACTAGGATTTTCGTCGGGTAGCGGCGATGGTGGCCCGGCCCGGGCGATCCATTTCGGCCGCTTGGGATCTGCACTGGTTCGGCCGGACCATTTCTGCGCGGCCGCCGGCCTGTTTTACGGCCTCTTCCTCCTTTCCCGGGATTTCGACGAATTCAAGAAAATCTTTGCCGACATTGTCGCACTCAAGCAAGAGAACGAAACCGTCGCCAAGGACAGGCTGAAGCTGGGCGGGACGCAACTGCGCTACAAGCTTGACGATCTGGTCGCCCTGGCCAAGGACAATTCATTGACGGAAGTTGAATCGGGGGCAAAGGAGACCGTCGCGCAATACGCCGCCCTGACCGCGCTTGCCAGCACATTTATAGTGAATTCCGATCCGTCGGTCGCCGCCAGCGCGATGGCGCGCACCAAGTTCGTCGAGAGACGGCTCAACGCGGTCTCCTCGACGGATGACAAGATCATCGCCGCGCTCAAGGAAATTTCAACGTCTAATGCCAGTTGGACGCATCGGCAAATTGTCGCGCACCGCGCAGAAAATCGACGATGTTGTCAAATTGATCAGCGCGATTGCCGAGCAGACCAATCTTCTGGCGCTGAACGCCACCATCGAGGCCGCCCGGGCCGGCAAGGCCGGTCGGGGTTTCGCCGTGGTCGCCGCCGAGGTCAAAACGCGGGCCAACCAGACCGCGAAAGCGACCGACGAGATCTCGCCTCACATTTCGGGCATGCAGCGCGCGGCGCAGGAGTCGGTTGCGGCATCAAGGAGGTCGACGGCACCATCGCCCAGATATCAAGCATTGCGGCGGCGATTGCCGGTCCGGTGGAGCAACAGAACACCGCAACTCAGGAAATTGCGCTCAGCGTTCAGAATGTTGCCAGGGGCACCCGCGAAACGGCCGCCAATATCACCCTGGTCAATCGCGGCGCCACGGAAACCGGGGCGGCGTCGGAGTAGGTGCTGAATTCGGCGCGGACACTTTCGGCCGAAAGCTCACGGTTGCGCCAGGAACTCGATCGCTTTATGGCGAATATCCGCGCGGCCTGAGTTGCAATTCTTGGTTTGTGACGGCTAACAGGCGCTGCAACCCTGCGGCCTCCCAAATCACCATGCTCGCCAGTTCCTCGACTGGTTCTTTACTGGCTCTTTGGCCGGTTCCTTGCCGCAATGCGGGAACTCTGATGTCGCGAGGACGTTTCCTACAGATAAGCGCCATAGCCGCATCACGCGGAATATCCTTGGAACGCCGGGTTCCGAGGGGCGTTTGCATTGGTTCGACTAATGGATGTGCAGGGCAACTCGGCACTCATCTCTCGCCTGACCGTTCCGTCGCCATCGCGGCGGGAAGATGATCGCGTGGTTGCCACCGATATCCCCGCCCGCCTCGACAGCCTGCGCTGGAGTGGCTTTCACACCCGCGTGGTGCTGGCGCTTGGCGTCACCTGGATACTGGATGGACTCGAAGTCACTCTGGCGGGCACCCTGGCGGGCGCGTTGAAGCAGAGTCCAACCCTGCAGTTCACCAATTTCGACGTCGGAATATCCAGCAGTGCCTATCTCGCTGGTGCCGTGCTCGGGGCGCTTGGTTTCGGCTGGCTGACCGACCGGATCGGACGCAGGAAATTGTTTTTCATTACACTGGCGCTCTATCTGGCAGCCACCGCCGCGACGGCACTGTCCTGGAACGTTGCCAGCTACGCGTTGTTCCGGTTTCTCACTGGCGCCGGTATCGGCGGGGAATATACCGCGATCAATTCGACGATTCAGGAACTGGTGCCGGCGCGATATCGCGGATGGACCGATCTGGTCGTCAATGGCAGTTTCTGGATCGGCGCGGCGCTCGGCGCGGTAAGCGCGATCGTGTTGCTCGATCCGGCGGTGACCGGCCCCGATTTCGGCTGGCGGCTGGCTTACCTGACCGGCGCAGGTCTGGGTCTCGTGGTGTTCGTGATGCGGATGTGGATTCCGGAAAGCCCGCGCTGGCTGATCATTCACGGCCATCCCGACGAGGCACATGCGATCGTCGCCGATATCGAGCGTTCGGCGATCGGAAGCGCGCAAGACGGGCCGAAACATGCATGGCCGAGGATAAGGCTGCGAATGCGCGATCACACCCCGCTGCGCGAGGTGGCGCACACGCTGTTCTCCGCCTATCGAGCGCGCTCGCTGGTCGGACTGGCACTGATGACGGCGCAGGCGTTTTTCTATAACGCAATCTTCTTTACCTTCGCGCTGGTGCTGACCGATTTCTTCGGGATCGCCTCGAACCAGGTCGGCTGGTACATCCTGCCGTTCGCGGCCGGCAACTTCCTCGGGCCGCTGCTGCTCGGCCGCCTGTTCGACACGCTGGGCCGCCGCGTCATGATTGCGTTCACCTATGGTGTCTCCGGCGTCCTGCTGGCGCTGTCAGGCTATCTGTTTTCGATCGGCGTGCTGAGCGCGCAGACCCAGACCATCGCGTGGATGGTGATTTTCTTCTTTGCCTCGCCCG
>JBDTSU010000381.1:0-3648 GCA_039930965.1 Betaproteobacteria bacterium | reverse complement strand
ACCCTGATATGCAACATTTTATACGTGCTTGTATTTATGAAAAACGGTACTAAGTCAGACAGGCTGCTAGCGGCTTGGAAGAAAATACGAGTGCAAACAACAGCATTGCGGCTCAACTGACATGCCGACGGCCGTATCGACTATAGTATGGACAAACGCATACGATCGCCACGCCAGCCTTCCGCCATCAAAATCCGCGATGCAACGGCGTAACTTCCCAGAACTATGACGCGCATTTTGCGGCACTCCAGCCTCGCCTATATCATCGTGGCGCTCGGAACGGCGGTGTCGTTGGTCGCGTGGTACTTCACGGGACAACTGGTTGATCGGCAGGCGCAGGTTGATGTCGAGACCCGCGCCCAGGCCGCGATCGGATCGATCGAACGGCGCTCGCAGAACCACATCGACCTGCTGCACGGCCTGGAGGGGCTGTTCGGGCACGATCTGACGGTCTCGCGGACAGAGTTCAACCGCTATGTTTCGTCACTTGACCTGTCAGCGCGATTTCCCGGCATCATGGCCGTGTCGTTCATCAAGCGTGTCAACGATGCGGAAAAGTCCGCTTATGAGCGCGCGATCCGTCTGGATCGCACGGTTGACGCCGCAGGATATCCGGATCTTTCCATCAAGGCCGCTGGTCGCGCCGCCGAGTACTATGTCGTTCACTTTATTGAACCGATGAATGGCAATGAAGCAGTATTCGGCCTGGATATTCTCGGCCGCGATCTGACCCGGATGGCGAGTGAGCGTGCACGTGACAGGGGCGAGCCGGTCTCGACGGGGAAATTCAACTTCACCCAGCACCCGCAGGATCAATCCGGATTGGTCATCTATTTGCCGGTCTACAAGTCCTATCGCGCGCGACGTACGCTTGATCAGCGTCGGGCCGAATTGACCGGCTTCGTCGCCATCACTTTTGCCCCGGGCGGGCCCTTCCAGGGACTGGCCATGCCGGGTGATCCCAACGACCTGAGATTTCAGGTGTTCGATGCCGGGCCGGACGATGCCCCCGCACGGCAGCCGTCAGCGGACGACATCCTGTATTCCAGTCCCAATGCGGGCGCTGTGATTCGCACCGCCGGGAACAACAGGGATGTCTCTCGCCTGATCCGCGTTGCCGGCCGCCACTGGCTGGTTCGCGTCGAAAATACCCATGGTCGTCCATTGTTGCAGCCGGTTCCCTTGTTTGTGCTGGTAGCCGGCATCACCATCAGCATTCTGCTTTTCATGGTACTGCGGACCCAGTCGCGGTCACAAGCCGCTGCCGAGCAGATGGCCGAGAATGCGACGCGTGAATTGCGCGACCAGTTGAGCTTTTCCAAGCAGTTGCTGGAAGCAATCCCCAATCCTGTCTTCTTCAAGGACACGCGTGGTCGATACATCGGCTGTAATCGCGCCTTTGAGGAATTCACCAACCGTCCGCGCAGCGACTACATGGGAAGAACGGTGCTCGAAGTGACGACGTCCGAAGCGGCCAACCGACATCATGAAATCGAAACGGAATTGCTGCGCCATGGCGGCAAGAAGGTCTATGAACTTTCACTGACCCGGACGACGGATGGACGTCAGCTGGATGCCATATATACCAAGGCCACGTTTGTTGATGCCGCCGGCGAAATTGCCGGGCTGGTCGGCGTCGTCGTCGAAATCAGCGATCGCAAGGCGCTTGAACGCACGCTGAGCGAAAGCAACCAGAAGTTGCGCTCAATCATCGAGGCATCGCCATTGGCGATCATTGCCCGCGACCTTCAAGGCGTCATCAGCTTGTGGAACCCGGCCGCGGAAAAGATATTCGGCTGGAAATCCGACGAAGTGGTGGGCACCGCGCACTCGATTGTGCCTGTCGAAATTCGCGAGGACGTCCTGGCTTTGCGCCAGCAAGTCGAACAGGGCATGATGCTGTCGCTTGAGGAGACGCGCCGCGTTCGCAAGGATGGCGTGGTCATGGACGTCTCACTCTCGGTGGCGCCAATACAGGACGCGAACCAGAAAATCGTCGGCACGATGGTGCTGATCGCGGACGTCAGCCGCCGCAAGCTTGCCGAGGATGCGCTGCGCGACAGCGAAGCGCAACTGCGCCTCGCGATGGAAGCTGCGGACATGGAAAGTTGGTACTGGAATCTCGACACCGGGCAAATCTCCGTGTCGGATGGCTTCGGTCCGCTTTTCGGTCTGCCGCGCGGAGCCGCCTTCAAGGAATACGCTGAATTCCTGGCGACCGTTCACCCCGACGATCGCAGCGCGACCGATGCGTCGATTCAGCGCGCGATCAAGCTTGACTCCAATTTTGACATGGAGTGTCGAACGGTTTGGCCGGACGGCAGCTTGCATTGGATGGCGGTAAAAGGTCAGGTGACGCGCGCGCCATCAGGCCAGGCGCAGCGCATTGTCGGCGTGGCCACCGATGTCACCAATCGCAGGCAGGCGGAGCAGCGCATCGCTTACCTTGCCCATCACGATGCGCTCACAGGTTTGCCAAACCGGGTACTTTTGCAGGACCGCATCGAACAGGCCATCGCGCACAGTCATCGCAATGCGACACAGCTCGCGGTGATGTTCATCGACCTGGATCATTTCAAGACCATCAACGACTCCCTTGGGCACCAGCAGGGAGACCTGTTGCTGCAACTGGTCGCGGCCAGGATACAGGGCTGCCTGCGCGGGATAGACACGGTTTCCCGGCTGGGCGGCGACGAGTTCGTGATCGTCATTCCGGCGCTTTCAAGCGGCGACGAAGGCAGCGATGCCAATGCGGTCGCGCAAAAGCTGCTCGAAGCGCTGTCCGCACATTTTCATGTGCAGTCGCATGATTTGCACATTGGCGCGAGCATCGGCATCAGCATCTATCCCAATGACGGCCAGACGGCCGAGATCCTCATGCGCAACGCCGATACGGCGATGTATCACGCCAAGGAACGCGGTCGCAATCAGTACCAGTTCTTTACCGGGGACATGAACGCTGCCGCACAGCAGCGCATGACGATGCAGATGCAACTGCGGCGCTCGTTGCAGACCAACGAATTCTGCCTGCACTACCAGCCGGTGTTTGCCACCGACAGCCAGGATCTGGTCGGCTTCGAAGCGCTCCTGCGTTGGCGTAATACCGCCGGCGAACTGGTCCGTCCGGGCGAGTTCATCTCCGTCGCCGAGGACTCCGGCCTGATCATTCCCATTGGCGAATGGGTCATCCGCGAAGCGTGCCAGACCGCGGCGCGCTGGCTGCAGATTGGTCAGCGACTGCAGGTTGCCATCAACGTTTCCGCGATTCAACTCCGCCGCAAGTCTTTCGCCGACATGGTGGCGTCGGTGCTCGCGGAAACCGGGGCGGATCCGCAACTGATCGAAATGGAAATCACCGAAAGTGTCATTGTCGGCGGACACGAGGAGGCGATCGCGGCGCTCGGAAAACTCGATGCACTGGGAATTCGCATTGCAATTGACGATTTTGGCACGGGTTACTCGGGGCTAAGCTACCTGAAGCGATTTCCCATCGACACGGTCAAAATCGACCAGTCGTTTGTCCGCGACTTGACCGTCGATACTGAGGACGAGGCGATCGTCCGCGCCATCATCGCCATGTCCCGGAGCCTTCGACTATGCGTCATCGCCGAAGGCGTGGAGTCCGCCGAGCAATTGTCGATGCTGCGT
>JBDTSU010000380.1:0-3662 GCA_039930965.1 Betaproteobacteria bacterium | reverse complement strand
CGCGCGAGCTGATCGAGTTCGCGCGCGACCGCGCCTTCCTCGATGCGATGAGCCACCAGGGCAACGATTTTCAGATCACCACGCCGTTCTGGGAAGAGCTCAACGCCCTGTGCGCCGAATTCAACCGGGACGGCGAGTTCATCATCTTCCCGGGCTACGAATGGTCGGGGAACACGGGCCTGGGCGGGGACCGCAATGTGATGTTCCGCGACGAGGGCCGGCAGATCCATCGCTCGCACCATGGGCTGGTGGAAGACCTTCGCGATGTGCAGACGGACGCCAACAGCGCCGGCGACTTGTTCAAGGCGCTGGCGGAAGAGAACTGCGTGGTCTTCGCCCACGTGGGCGGGCGGTACGCGGACATCAAGATCGCGCACGACGGCCGGATCGAGCGTTCGGTCGAAGTGCATTCCGACTGGGGTACTTTCGAGTGGCTGCTCGAGGATGCATTCGACCAGGGCTACCGCGTGGGCGTGCTCGCCAACTCGGACGGCCACAAGGGACGCCATGGCGCCAGTCATCCCGGCGCATCGCTCTTCGGCGCCTACGGCGGGCTGTCGTGCCTGCTCGCCACCGAACTCACGCGTGACGCATTGTTCGCGGCGCTGCGCCGGCGCCACCACTATGCGACAACGGGCTGCCGCGCACATCTGAACACGCGGATCCGTTTCGACCAGCCGGCCGAGCTTTTCGACGACGACCCCGACATGGGCGGCAAGGTCACCGGCAAGGTGAGCGAGGCCAGGATGGGTGACATCCTGCGCAGCGGCGACGACGCCGTGACACTCGAAATCGACGTCGCGGCCGGATCGCCGATCGAGCGCATCGAGATACGCAATCGCCGCACCGTGCTGGAAACCTGGCGCCCCTACACCCAGGAGCAGCTTGGCCGCCGCATCCGCATCATCTGGGAAGGATCCGAGTACCGCGGCCGCGGCCGGCAGAGCGTGTGGGACGGGTCGGCGACGCTCACCGGCAACAATTTCGAATCCGTCGCGCCGATCAACCTGTGGAACATCGACAAGCCCTTGCGCAGGCAGCAGCCCGATCGTCTCGAATGGTCGGCGCTGACGACGGGCGGCTTCGGCGGCGCCGACGTGCTGCTGACCGATCCCTCTGCTGGCCTGATGCGCATCGAGACGCCGCTGGTGAAGGCCGACATTGCCGTCGCGGACATAGAAATGAACGACACCGTGTTCGCCACCGGCGGCGGGATCAAGCGGCAGATGCGCGTGTTCCGGCTGCCGGATCGGAACGACAATCGCAGCGTGCGATTGTCGCGGCGCATCGCGCGCAGCAGGGATGCCGAGGATGCGTTGTATATCTGCATCACGCTGGAGGACGGCCATATGGTGTGGTCGAGCCCGACGTATCTGATGCGTTGAACCCGCGCACGTACCTGCCGCCTTGAGACCGCGTACGTACCTGCGGCGCACTCCCATCATCACTCACGCTTTTGTCATCACGAGGACCGCCATGAATCGTCTCCGCACCGCACTGTCGTCCGCGCTGGCCCTGGTCCTTGTCCTTGTCGTCGCGCCGCTCGCTCACGTCCTGGCCCAGACCTGGCCGTCGCGGCCGATCCGCCTGCTGGTGCCTTTGGCAGCGGGCAGCACGGCCGACATCCTGTCGCGCACGATCGGCAACGAGCTCGCGAAAGAACTGGGCCAGCCGGTGATCGTGGAAAACAAACCGGGCGCCGGAGGCACCATTGCCCTGGCCGAACTCGCGCGCGCGGCGCCGGACGGTTACACGATTTCGTTTGCCTCGCAGGGCAACCTCGTCTTCAATCTGGCGCTCTACGCGCAGCCCGGCTACGACTCGCTGAAGGACTTCGCGCCCATCGTGCTGGTCGGCGGGGTTTCGAACGTGATGGTGGTCCCGCCCGGCAGCGCGGCCGCGACGCCGCCGGAGGTGATCGCGGCGGCCAAGGCCAAACCGGGCGGCATGAGTTTTTCCTCCGGCGGCAGCGGCACCAGTCACCACCTCTCAGGTGTGCTGTTCGGACAGTTGAGCGGCACCGACCTGCTGCATGTGCCGTACAAGGGTGCGCCGCAGGGGATCCTCGCGGTGATGAAGGGTGAGGTGAGCATGGGCTTCTTCAACACGCCCACCGTGATCAACCAGATCAAGGAGGGCAAGCTCAAGGCGCTGGCCGTGACCAGCCTTGAACGGTCACCCTTGCTGCCGCAACTGCCCACCGTGGACGCCAGCGGCATCAAGGGATTCGAGGTCAACACCTGGTTCGGCTTCGTCGCGCCCGCCGGCACGCCGGCCGACGTGATCACCCGGCTGCACACGGAAATCGGAAAGATCATTGCCCAGCCGGCCACCAGGGAAAAACTGATCGCGCAGGGCTTCGACCTGGCGCCGCTGCAACCGCCATCGAGTTTCACCACGCTGCTGCGCCAGGACATGGCGAAGTGGCCGGCGATCATCAAGGCGTCGGGCGCCAAGGCAGACTGAACGGGCGCGACGATTTTCACGCCATGCCGGAGATCTCTTCACTTTCCGCCATCGATGGCAAGGGTCTGCCCGGTGATCCAGCCGGCGTGGTCCGACGCAAAAAACAGCACGCCGTGCGCGATATCCGCGACTGAGCCCAGCCGCTTGAGCGCGATATTGCCGACCAACGCTCGTTGTCCTTCGGCGCCGTAGGACTCCCACTGGCGTTCGGTGTTGGCGTTGGAACGCACGAACCCGGGCGCGATGCAGTTGACGGTAATGCCCCACGCTCCCAGCTCGTGGCCCAGTTGGCGAGTCAGGCTGACCAGTGCGGCCTTGGCGGCCGCGTAAGCCTGGATTCCGGTCAGGCTTATCGTCAGACCGGCGCCGCTGGAGATGTTGACAATGCGCCCGTAGCGCGCGGCCTTCATCGCGGGCGCGACCGCCTGACACAGGTAGAAGGCGCCGCTGGCATTGACGGCGAAGATCGCATTCCATTCCTCGGGCGTGACGCTTTCCAGAGGCTTCCCGACCTGCCCCAGTACACCCCCGGCATTGTTCACCAGGATATCGACGCGCCCGCTTGCCTCGCTGGCCTCCTTGACTAGTGCGTTCACCGCCCCGGGTTGGGTGATGTCGACCGTACGCACCTGACACTGCCTGGCCGCTCCGCCGCACAGGTGCCGGGTCTCTTCCAGTTCATCCGCAACGATATCGATGGCCCAGACATGGGCGCCGCGCTCGGCGAATGCGATGCTCACGGCGCGGCCGAAGCCATGCGCTGCCCCCGTTACGATCGCGGTCTTGCCGGTGAAGTCGAGATTCATCGCGTTGCCTGGTCGCGCACCTTCAAGCCGGGTACGCGTCTGCTGCACCACGTTTTGTCGATGCGTTCGCGCAGATTTCGAGCAGAACATCAAAAGTCTCGAATGACATGGACCGCCGCCCCTCCTCGATATCGTGTATGAGGGCGACCAGGCAATCAATACCGGGCGTGGCCACGCCCGCCTCGCGTCCGAGTTCCGCAATGATCCCGATTTGCGGATCAACTTCGGTCTTGCGCTTGCGTACCGCGAGATCGCGGTAGATGCCGGAATGGGTCTTGGCCGAGTGGCGGTTGAATTCAGCGAGCGCCGCGATGGAGGTACGCGCCCCTTTGTCCGAAGCGCCGGGCGCAAAGCAGGCCGGATCGAATCCATTGAACCCGACGGGTACCA
>JBDTSU010000379.1:0-3705 GCA_039930965.1 Betaproteobacteria bacterium | reverse complement strand
AGTGCCTACCTGACCGGCTACGCCAATAATCCAAACTACACGGCCGACACCTTCTACCTGCTCGGCAAGTTCAGCTTCTAGGAACAGGCGGCCCAAGCAAAAGGAGCGGTTCGCCGCTCCTTTTTTTGTCTGTCAGAACCTGCCGCACCTTGAGCGGAATGCCGGGACAATGACCTTTGTGGTCAGAGGTGGCTCGGTTCTTTAGGACGGGTCTTGATGTTTCTCAAGTGGAGCCCCTGCTGGTCAAGGTTATCGACGGCGCCGCCGCCCGCTCTCTTTAGCGGAAGGCGAGCGGCGCGGTGGGTACGCCATCGGCAAGATGTCGGCCGTACGCGCGGTCTTTGGCTACCGGAAGCTCACGTCAACGAATCAGCTTCCGATCGTCGCTTGTTCAATTGCGTGAAGGCAGACGGGGCGCTTTGGCGCCCCGTCTGCCATTTACGTTTCGGCGAATGCCGGGGCCTGAATTAAGTGAGAGAACTTGGATTGTTGCCACGGAAAGCCCTGCCTTACCCGCGCGGGAATGACGGAATGAAATTGCGTTCGTCGCACTGCGACAAAGGGTCCCCATGAGAGGAGCAAGGGAGGCAGGGTTTCGCTGATGTCCCTGCGGACATCAGCGGTTGCCGAGTGGAAAACCGATGCAGCGGTTTCCCAAAAGCGCAGCAAACGCGCGCGCGGTCCGCGAGGACTGTCTGAGAGCGAGCACAAACGAGACCTCTCGCGTCGCTTGCAACCTTTTACGAAAGATGCTGGGGTGACGGCATGCCTTCACCATTCGCAAGGACGACGAAGCTACCGGTGCCGTCCCCCGAATACTGCCAAAAACACAAACAGCACCACCAATATCCCACACACCAACAAGAAGATCTTCCACCCCGACTTCGGCGATTCTCCCTTCACTTCCCCCGTCTGCCCGTTCACCACAAACCGGTACGTCTTGCCCCCATACAGGTAAGCCGACACCCACATTGGCAACAGGATGTGCTTGAACGTGAGATGGCTGTATTGCGTATTGAGCGAGGAAATGCGCTGGTGATCGCCGCCGATATCCGCGCGCACCAGTTGCTCGACTTTGCCGTCGATCATCTGCTTGGCGGTGACAAATGCCGCCTTCAATCCCACCTGATAGGCCTCGGCCTGAAAGCCGGTGATGTACTCATCCTGGTATGGCACCAGTTCCTTCGTATTCCAGGTGCGCAGGCTCGATGAAAAGTTGGCGGCAATCATGTTGCCGACCACGCCGGCCTGCTGAACCAGTGCGCGCTGCATCTCTGCTGCACCGGTGTTGCCGCCACCGCCACCGTAACTGCTCTTGCTGCCGGACACGAGTACATCGTCGTGGAAGAAAGAGACGGTGCCCGACACGCCGGTCCAGTCGGTACGCATGCGCGTCTCGGTAACGCTTTCGCCCTTGGAATTGGTGGTCTGGTAGCGTTCGGTGTGATCATCGCCACGCTGGCCGGCATAGCGCGTGTAGGTCTGCGCATCGAAAGTCCAGTAGGGCACATAGATACCCTTGATGCCGCCGTCGCTCTGCGCGTACTTCTTCAGCGCGGATGGCGAAAGCCACAGGCCCTTGATCCATGCGCGCCACTTGTCCTGGGCCTGCAGTTTGGTGACTTTGAACGGCACCAGTGACTTGGGCTTGATCTGCCGCTGCGCGTAGCTTTTCGAGGTGAGCGGCGAGCCGCAAAAGGTGCAGGCGCTCGCATAGAGATTTGGTGCCAGGGTCTGTTCGCCGCCGCAGTTGTTGCACCTGATCTGTTCTTGCTGGTGTGTCTCGCTCTCGCTTTCCAGCTTGGCGAGCCACTCTTCCAGGCTAAGTTCGGTGACCTTGTCATCGGTATCAGGGATTTCGTTGACGGCCGCGCAATAAGGGCATTTCAGTGTCTTGCTGCCCGGGGAAAAGGAGAGTTTCGCGCCGCAAGACGAGCAGGGAAAGGCGCGCACCTTGGCGGTGATCTGATCAAGCGTGGTATGCGAGGGATTCGGGTTTTCCATGCAAAGGACTATTTCTTCAGCCGCGCCATCGTGTACACATCGACGAATTCACCGCGGCGAAACGCATAGCGGCGTAGCGTGCCCTCGATGTCGAAGCCGAACTTCTGGTAGAGCGCGATTGCCGCGCCATTGTCCGTGAAGACGGTCAGCTCGATGCGCGTGTACTGCAACCAGCTATCGGCCAGTTCGAGGGCGGCCTGCATCATTGCGCTGCCCACGCCTTTACCCGCCCACGCATCGTGCACCGTGATGCCGAGGGACGCCACGTGGCGGCGCCGCGCGTGCCGGCCGGCACCGATGAGAGCGACATTGCCGACGATCGTGCCGTCCAATTCGGCAACCAGGATATGATCGGTCGCCGGCAGTTCCGCGGCGCGCTTTCGAAAAACCTCAAGCGAGGTAAAAGGGACCTGCAGCGTTTCCGATTGCGCGCGCGGCTGCATCATGGTTTCGCGAATGGCGGGGTAGTCGTCGGGTTCGGCGGCGCGGATTTTGATGTTCATCTGATTCACGCCCTCTCCGCCAGAGAGGGGGAGAGGGAGTGGCGTTGGCATGAATCTAACCCGCGGGTGGAATCGGTGGCGGCACACCGGCAAAGAGCGATGACAATTCCGGCACGTCGCCCGCCTTCATCCACTGCGCCATGCCGGCTTTCCATACCAGCGAATCACGCTTGAACGAGCCGCTGGTCGCGTGCCCCTGCAGCGTATTGAGATCGAACGGCCCCGATTGCTGGCCGTTGATCGCGACGTGGTAGGCACTGTCCGCAGGCAAGGGCGGCGGCACCGCGCCGGCGGGTGCGCCAGCACCCATGCCCGCGGCACCGGCAGCCATGGCGGCCCCCATCTGCCCGGCCATGGCGCCGCCCATTGCAAAGCCCGCGCCCAGTCCCATGCCGGCACCCGCCGCGCTGTTGGGCGTGGTGGCGGCGTCGCGAATGGCGCTGGCGGTTTCGTATTGGGTGTACGCCTGCAAGTTGCCGACCGCGGCCATGGCGCCGCGCTTGTCGATGGCCTTTTCCACCTCTTCGGGCAGGCCGACGTCCTGCACCTGCACCTCACAGAGCTCCAGTCCCATGCCCTCGAAATCCGCCGCGATGCGATCGCGCAGCATGTTGCCCATCTGCGAAACCTTGGCCTCGAGGTCGATGATGGAGAGCCCGAGCTCGGGCATCACTTCCTTGATGCGCAGGCCGATCTTGCCGCGCAGGTTCTCCTGGATGGCGTCGGTCGTGAAACGCCCTTCCGTGCCGGAAATGTCCTTGATGAAGATAGCCGGATCCTTCACCCGGATCGTGTAAATGCCGAACGCCGTCGCGCGCACGATACCGAACTCGCTGTCGCGCATGGTGGCGGGCCCGGGCGTGCCCCACTTCAGATCGGTGAACTTGCGTGTCGAAACAAAATAGACCTCGGCCTTGAACGGCGACTCGAAACCGTACTTCCAGCCCTTTAGCGTGGCGAGGATCGGCAGGTTCTGCGTGGTCAGGGTGTACATGCCAGGCTTGAACACGTCAGCCAACTGGCCTTCGTTGATGAACACCGCCATCTGCCCTTCGCGCACGGTGAGTTTCGCGCCGTACTTGATTTCGTTGTTCATCCGCTCGAAGCGGTACACCAGCGTGTTGTTCGAATCATCGAGCCATTCGACGATGTCAATCAACTCACCAGTCAGTTTTTTCCAGAGATCAACCATGTTGTA
>JBDTSU010000378.1:0-3725 GCA_039930965.1 Betaproteobacteria bacterium | reverse complement strand
GCGCCGCCGGCCGAGGCCACATTTGACAACGTGCAGCGCTTCGACCTCGACGGGCTGCTGGGCCGCCTCAATTCCTCGTCGTATGTGCCGGGACGCGACCACCCCCGCCACGCGGCAATGGCCCGGTGCGCGCAGGAAATCTTCGCCGCGCACGCGAAACACGGTACGGTCGCGTTTGAATACGACACACGCGTTTTCTACGGGAGCATGGTTTAGGAGCAGTGAATCCCGCCGTATCGCGAGGGCCCGGCAAGGCGAACAAATTCCTTTTCACACCCCAAGCACTGGCGCGGCTCCCGGCGGCATTTCGGCCTGCAAGGCGCGCCAGTGCTAGAGTTTCAGTACTTCCCGGTCAATCCCAGCTTCACAAACGGCGGCTCGCGGCCGGCCAGCCGCTCCAGCATGATGAGTTCGTCGTCGTTGTGATTGACGAAGCCGGCGTTTTCGACCTTCATGATGCCGCCGCGATCATCCAGCCACACCGGGCTCTCGTGATGCGTGGTCTTGATGATCCGGGTCTGCGGCATGCCGGCGCCGTCGATGGCCGCCTCGCCATAACACAGACAGAAATAGGTGCGGCCTTCGTGGATCTCGATGTAGCAACCGGTGCCGCGGATGCCGATGGTCGCGTTGGCGGCACGGAGCCGCACGCCTTTTTCCGCGCGTTTGTCGAACACCGACAGAACCTTGCCGGTGGCGATCAGCACGTTTTCCAGTACACCGGGCTTTTCCTTGTTCTGCTCGAAGACCACGCTGGTGCTGTCACGCAGCAGGAAGGCATCCTTGCCGACGACGATGACGGCCAGGCTGCCCTTGCCGGTGGCGACCTTGTCGCCGGGCTTGACGGCCGTGCCGACCACTGCGGCCTGGCCATTGACGGTGGCGCTGCCGGTCAGCGAATTGACGCCCGCGGCCGCAGGCAGGTCACCCTTGGCGAGCACGTCCTGAATCAATCCGCAAAGTCCGGCGGGGCCGAGTAGGCCAAGCGCGGCCAGTTGTTTCAGGTGGTCACGGCGGGAGTGTCGGCTCGACATGGCGGCGGTTCCGGAAATTGATGAGGATGATGGCATCTTACTCGTGCCGCCGGACTTCGGATTCACACGCGGTGAAACACCAGGTCCCATACGTCGTGGCCCTTGGCAAGTCCCTTGCGCTCGAATCCCGAGGTGCCGCGGTACGCGGGGCGGACGGCGAAGTCGGCGGCGCTGTTGCGAAGCCCGGGCTCGGCCTGCAGAACCGCCAGCATGTGATGCGCATAGTCTTCCCAGTCGGTGGCCAGATGCAGGGTGCCGTCGCCCGCCAGTTTCCGCACCAGCAGCTTCACCAGTTCGGGCTGGATGAGGCGCCGCTTGTGGTGGCGCTTCTTCGGCCACGGGTCGGGAAAGAATATGTGGAATCCCGCCACCGACTGATCGGCAATCATGTGCGTCAGCACCTCCACCGCATCATGCTGAATGATCTTCAGATGGGCGAGTTGCTGCTCGCCGACCAGTTTCAACAGGGCGCCGACACCGGGGGTGTGGACTTCGATGCCGATAAAATTCTTCTCCGGCAGCATCGCCGCGATCGCGGCGGTGCTTTCCCCCATGCCAAAGCCGATCTCGACGATGGTCGGCGCGTGGCGCCCGAACAGCGTCCTGAAATCAAGCGGACTATCCCGCTGGAACGGCACCATGAATTGCGGCCCGAGCGAATCGTAGGCGCGCGTCTGGGCAGGCGACATGCGTCCCTGGCGCAATACAAATGAGCGGATCGGCCGCAGGTGCGGAGGGTCTTCGTTATTCATGGCGAAATTATACGGTGCCGCCTGGTGGCGCTCGGTACAATTCGGGCATGAAAAAAATGATCATCAAGTCCGGCCGCGAAAAATCGCTGTTGCGCCGGCATCCGTGGATCTTTTCCGGCGCGGTCGCGTCCCTCGATGCCGGCATCGCATCGGGCGACGTCGTGACAGTGCTGGCGGCGGATGGGCGCTTCCTGGCGCATGCCGCGTTCAGCGAGCATTCGCAGATCGTCGCGCGCGTGCTGTCATTCAATGAACAGGAGGAGATCGACGAGGTGTTCTACCGGCAGCGCATCGTCCGGGCCGCCGGGTATCGTGCATCGCTCGCACACGAGACCGATGCGATGCGGCTGGTCCACGCCGAATCCGACGGCCTGCCCGGTCTGATCGCGGATCGATATAGCGACATCGTCGTCATGCAGCTGCTCACCGCGGGCATCGATTGCCAGCGCGATCTGCTCGCCCGGCTGCTGACGGAAGTCACCGGCGCACGGACGATCTTTGAACGCTCCGATGCCGATGTGCGTGAACTGGAAGGCCTGCCGCCGCGCAACGGCCTGGTGGCGGGCGCCCCGCTGCCGGAAGAAGTCGTCATCAACGAAAACGGCCTGCGCATCGCGGTGGACATTGCGCACGGACACAAGACCGGCTTCTATCTCGACCAGCGCGACAATCGCGCCCTGACCCGGTCGCTGTCAGGCGACGCCGATGTGCTCAACTGTTTTTGCTACACCGGCGCCATGAGCGTGGCCGCATTGGCCGGCGGCGCGCGCTCGGTGCTGTCGATCGACAGCTCCGGACCGTCGCTGGCGCTGGCGGCGCGCAATGTGCAGCTCAATCTGCTCGACGCGTCGCGTGCCGAGTGGCTCGAGGCCGACGTGTTCCAGGCGCTACACAAGCTGCGCGACCAGGCCCGCAGTTTCGATCTGGTGATTCTCGATCCGCCCAAGTTCGCGCCGACCGCGCATCATGCGGAAAAAGCGGCGCGCGCCTACAAGGACATCAACCTGCTGGGCCTGAAGCTGCTGCGCCCCGGCGGTCATCTGATGACCTTCTCGTGTTCCGGCGGCATATCGGCCGAGCTGTTCCAGAAGATCATCGCCGGCGCCGCACTGGATGCGCAGGTGGACGCGCAAATCCTGCGGCGCCTGAACCCGGGCGCCGACCATCCGGTCGCGATCCACTTTCCCGAAGGCGATTACCTGAAGGGGCTGCTGCTGCGGCGGAGCTGAGGCGGCCGCAATTGACATGCCCGCACCATCGTTCTATTGTGGTGGCGTGACTTTTTGTCGTCACCCTCTCGGCACCAAGGGAACCTTTTCACGAAATATCGGTTAAACGATGATTCGATTAAGGACTCAGCCATGAAAACAAGAATACGCAAGGCGCTCGGACTGTTCACCCTGACGATGGTTGCTGCCGGCAGCGGCATCGCCAACGGTCAATATTATGGCGGCCTGAATTTCGACCTTTCACGATATTCGTCGCTGGCGCACCCCGGTGGCAGTGAAGCCGACACGGGTTTCTTCCTGGCCAATACGGCGCTCGACGATCGGCGCGTCCGCTATGGGCTGAAGCTGGGTTACCAGCTCTCGCCGCGGATCGCGTTGGTCAGCCGCTATTCGGCATTCGACCGGCGCGATTCGGTGTCGCCGCTGGCGCGCAGTTATGGACTGGACCTGGAAGGCAATGTCCCGGTGCTGGCTGGCCTGGCCATATCGGGCAGCGCGGGCATTTCGAGGCTCGGCAGTGAGGCCACCTACGGCAGCGGCTTTTACTCGGGGCTGTTTCCGAGCCCCGGTTCGCGTGCCTACACCGCTGGGCGCCTGGGCCTCGGCATGGCCTACCAGTTCAACAGCAGTGTCGGCCTGCGTTTCGACGTTGAGCGCTATCGCGCGTTGCGTGGCAGCAGCATGGGTGAACTCGGCGCCGACCATTTATC
>JBDTSU010000377.1:0-3738 GCA_039930965.1 Betaproteobacteria bacterium | reverse complement strand
GCGCCATGAACACGCGGGCCAGCGCAAACAGCCCGACCAGCGCAATGGCGTCGGCTGCGCGCGCGAAAGGCAGGTCTGTGGCGAGCGAGGGCACGATGGCGGCCGCGCAGCACATCGCGCCGAACACGATGTACGGCGTCAGGCGGAAGATCGGCGACGCATTCTGCGCCACCATGGCGTCCTTGAAGAACAGTTTTCGGATCATGCGATACGGCACGAGGATCGACGGCGCCGACTTGTTCTGCAGCCATGCGCGGCATTTGTTCACCCAGCCTACGAGCAATGGCGCCAGGAGCAGTGCGATCGCGAGCTGCAGCAGTTGGGAGAGAAACCCAGCTATGGTCAAAGGACCCCCATGCTTGCGACTGACGTCGCTGCGCTGGCCCCGGGGACGTCTACGCGAGCGGGGCAAAGCCAAGGCTCGAAGAGCGCGTCCGCGAGCGTGGATGGCGGCCGAACCCAATTCGCGATGCATTTCTGCTGGCCCAATGAGGCCGCGGAGCTATTTGCGCCTTGGAGCGGTCCGGCGGCGCTCATCTGACGAGGAACAGCAACGCGAGCAGCGTGAAGAAGCTATAGGTCAGGTACACCGAGATGCGGCCCTGCTGGATGTGGCCGACCAGCCGGGCCAGGACTTCGGCGCCGCGGGCGATGGGAACGTAAAGCCAGTACCAAAAATGGTCTTCCGCCTTGACCGAATATTTCGGCGCCGCATCGAAGGGCGTGGGCAAGTGGCGCTCGATCCGGAAGAACGGCTCGAACACCTGCCGGATCGGCTGGCCGAAACCTTCGGCGGTGTCCTGCATCCGCGGTGTTTGCGCGGGGAAACCGCAGTCCCAGGGCGGGACGAGTCGCGTACGCCCGTGGTAGTGGCGATGCACGACCTGCATAGTCAGCAGCACGATGGCCACGATGACCACCAGCACGATCAAGGGGCTGTAGCTCGACCGGTCCGGGCTGATCGGCGCCAGCAGCAGCCAACTGCTGCCTCCCGCGTGCAGGGCGCTCGACCCGACCAGCATCGTATTGATCGGATCCAGCAGCGCGATCACGTTCGCCGGGAAGATTCCAAGCAGGACGCAGCCGGTCGCCAGCCACACCAGCGCGACGCGTTCAGGCTTGCCGGCGTCCTTCGCATAGGCGAGATTCGCTTCCCGCGGCCGGCCCAGGAAGATCACGCCATAGAACTTGACCATCACATACGCGGAGAGCGCGACGGCAAGGACCAGCGCGGCGGCCGCCACCGGCACCAGCATGTTGACGAAGGATTGCGGCAGGCTCGGCGTGAACAGGAACGCCTGCAGCAGCAGCCATTCGGACACGAAGCCGTTCAACGGGGGCAGGCCGGCGCAGGCCAGCGCGCCGACCAGCGCCACCCAGGCGACCCAGGGCATGTGGTGGATTAGGCCGCCCAGCTTGCCCAGGCTGCGTTCATGCGTCGCGTGCAGCACGGATCCGGTGGCCAGAAACAGCAGGCTCTTGAAGAACGCGTGGTTCAACGCGTGGTAGAGCACTGCGGTCAGCGTGATCGCCGCGAGCAGTGTCTTGCCGTAGGACTTGAACAGGATGGTGAGGCCGATGCCGGCGACGATGATGCCGATGTTCTCTATCGAGGAATACGCAAGGAGACGCTTCATGTCGGACTGCGCGGCGGCGAAGATCACGCCGAACAGTGCGGTCGCGAGGCCGAGCGCCAGCGCGATCACGCCCCACCACCAGAACTGGACGTGCAGGAGGTCGAAGCTCACGCGCAGCAGCCCATAGATCGCGGTCTTGAGCATAACCCCGCTCATCAATGCGGAGACGGGGGAAGGCGCGGCCGGATGCGCCTCCGGCAGCCAGATGTGCAATGGCAGCAGGCCGGCTTTGGCGCCGAAGCCGAACAGCGCCAGGAAGAACGCCGCGCTTGACCACGCACTGGTCAGCTGCATCGAACGCATCGCCGAAAATGTGTAGTCGCCACTGCCGCCCTGCAACGCGCCGAAGCAGAGCAAGATCGCAATGGCGCCGACGTGCGCGATCAACAGATAGAGGAAGCCCGCGCGGCGAATTTCCGGAATGCGGTGATCGGTGATGACGAGGAAGAACGATGCCAGTGCCATCGACTCCCACGCGACCATGAACAGGTAGGCATCGTCGGCGACCAGCACCAGCGCCATAGCCGCCAGGAACACGTGGTAGTGAAAGCAGATGAGGCCGGGAGCAGCGCCTTCGCCGGAACGGAAATATCCCGACGAATAAAGCGAAACGGCCGTGGCGGTGGAACCCAGCAGTAGCAGGAAGAACGCGGACAATGGATCCAGGCGCAGATGGAAGGGCAGGTCGGGCAATCCCAGCGGAAGAATAGCCGCCTCTGGCGGAAGGGCCAGCGCAAGAAAAGCAACTACCGCGAGGCCCAGGCCTACGGCGGAACCCGTTGGAAACAGGATCCGGGTGATGAAATTGAAATGACGCGGACGGATGAGACCCAGCGCGCCGATCACCAGCCACGCGACAATCGTGGCGTTGACCAGTGCGAGGGGTTCCGTGCTCACCGATTTCGGACGCGTCAGTGCGCGTTCGCCGTCACTTGACGCGCATCCCCGGAGTAGCGCCGCTGTCGGGTGCGAGCAGGAAGATGCCGGGTCCCTCGCCCGAGGCTGCGAGCACCATGCCTTCGGAGAGGCCGAACTTCATCTTGCGCGGCGCGAGATTGGCCACCATCGGTGTCAGGCGGCCGATCAGCTGCGCGGGGTCATAGGCCGACTTGATGCCGGCGAATACCGTGCGTTGCCGGCCGTCGCCGACGTCGAGTGTGAGCTTGAGAAGCTTGACGGCGCCCTCCACATGCTCCGCGTCGACGATTTTCGCGATACGCAGGTCGATTTTCGTGAAATCGTCGATGGAGATCGTCGACGGGGTTTCCGCAGGCACGACCGATGCGGCCGCGGCGGGCCCGGCGGCGGCCGTGGATTTCGGTCCTTCGATCAGCATGTCGATCAGCAAAGGATCGATGCGGGCCATCAAGTGCGAAAACGGTGCGATCTTCGTCGGTGGTTTGACCGCATCCACCCAGACGAAATCGCGGTCCATGCCGAACAATTCGCGGGCGACTCGCGAAGCAAGCGCAGGGAGGATGGGCGCGAGCACGACGCTCAGGTACTTGAATCCGAATAATGCCCGGGAACAGATGCTCTGCAATTCTCCGCGGCGCGCCGGATCCTTCGCCAGCAACCAGGGCTTGGCCTGGTCGAACGTCTCGTTGAATCGGTCCGCGGTCGCCATCGCCTCGCGCACCACCTGCGAATATTGCCGGGCTTCATAGCGCGTGGCGGCGTCAGCCAGGCTCGGCGCAAGGCCCTCTTGCAGCAACGCGACCTCCGCGGGCGTGAAGGCCAGGTCGCCCGCGAATTGTTCCGTGATGAACTTCGCCGCGCGACTGGCGATGTTCACATATTTGCCGATGAGATCGCTATTGACCCGCGCAACAAAATCGTCTGGATTGAAGTCGATATCCTCGACCTTGTCATTCAGCTTGGCGGCAATGTAATAGCGCAGCCACTCCGAATTGAGGCCGAGATCCAGGTAGTAGTCGGGGCTGACGCCGGTGCCGCGCGACTTCGACATCTTCTCGCCGAGCGCGGTCAGGAAGCCGTGTACAAAAACATGGTCGGGCACCTTGTAAGGCACGCCGGCGAATTTCAGCATCGCCGGCCAGAACAGCGTGTGGAAATAGATGATGTCCTTGCCGATGAAGTG
>JBDTSU010000376.1:0-3750 GCA_039930965.1 Betaproteobacteria bacterium | reverse complement strand
GACCAGTGCCAGAAGCGTTCGAAGGCCTTGAAGAGGTAGACGCGTTGGGTCATGAGGGTTCTCCTTGGTCCGGTTTAGCGCTTGCGGTTGACGACACGAAACACGCCGTGGCCGGCGACACCGAGCAGGGTCAGCAAGGCGATGCCCCAGCCGATCGTGTCAACCACGATTGAGTGATCCCGCCCGCGGCCTGGCAGGTAGATGCCGTCGAGCTTGTCGAGGCGGCCGTTGGTTTTGTGGCATTCGACGCAGCCGAGCGCCTTTTCCTTCGGCGCGACCATATGTGTGATCGGCCACATGCTGACGGTCTCGACGAAATCGACCTGGCCCGAGAACGGTTTGTGCACCGAGGCCATGCCGGCGTTGATGGCCTTTTCCCAATTGAGGTTGGTCCAGTAAGCCGAATCGTCGTTGCCCGCGAGATGCGGAACGATCAGCGACTTGGTGACTGGGTCGAACGGCTGTTTTCCCCGGAAGGTCTTGACCGGCCAGATCATCGATTTGCCATCGCTCGGGCTGCCTTCAAACTTGTTGATGTTGATCGGCTGTTTCGCCTTGTCGATCTCGTCACCGAGCAGCGTGTATTTCACGGTGCCGTTGAACCAGATGTAATCGGGCTTGACGTTTTCGGCGAGCACGAAATCGCCCTTGATGCCTGTGTAGGTGACGAAGCCATCTTCGTTGGTGACCACCAGCGGCTTGCCCTTGGCATCGCGCTTGCCGGCGGTGGACCAGTCCCAGGACATCTTGGTCGGTACGCCGCCGCGCGCGAATGCCGGGATGTGGCAGGTCTGGCAGGCGAGCTTGGCGGTATGGTCGTTCAGCCTGGCATCGGTCTTGTGCGGCGCCTGGCCGTGGCAGGACTGGCAGGTGGCGGGATTGCTCTTGTCGGCCTTGCCGCGCATGTGGGCGCCGGCACCGGCCTTGTCCATCGCCGTCGGTGAATAGCGGCTGCCCGGCACTTGATGACCTTCGGTCTTGTGGCAGGTGGCGCAGACGAAGTTGTTGCCCTTTACGTCCATATGCACGTCGAGCGCCTTGTCGGGTGCGTCGAGCGAACTGTCGAGGTCGCCGTGCTTGACGCCGTCACCGCCGCCACCGTAGAAATGGCAGGCGCCGCAGGTTTCGCGTTTGGACTTGCCGACCTTCTGGGCAATGCTCTGCAGGTCGATGCCCTTGAGGATCTTGCCCGATCCCGGCGGGTATTCGGTATCCGCGGTAAGCACGTTCCCGGCAAAGCCGGCCGGCTTCTTGTATCGGCCGGTGGTGTCGTGGCAGACAACGCAATCGACATTTTCTTCCGACGAGAAATCGAACTTGTCGTTCTCCATGCCATAACCGATGTGGCAACTGGCGCAGGCTTTGTAGTTGGATGAAACCGAGGTACAGAAGTTGTTGACGATATGTTTCTTGCCAAGAACCTGCTTGCTGTCCGGGTTGAGATACTCCCATTTCCAGTGCTGGGTCTGGTGTACCTGTTTGGCCGCTTCGGTGTGGCAGGCGAGGCAGGCCCGGGTGACTTCGGGCCCTGAATTGAATTGCTTCTGGAGTTCTTTGAACCGGGTGTGATCGGCGGTGGTGGTTAACTTGACCGGTTTTGAAACGGGCTTTGCTTCATCCGCGAAGACGTTTGCGGCGAACGCAAGTCCCAACGCGAGACACGAGGCGCAACATATTCCGAGCGCCCATCGGGTGTGCGGGGTTTTCACAACTACTCCCTCTGTTGAGTGGAATCATTTCAATAAACAGGCTATTCATTCTGCTTCTCGATATTTCATTTAATGTCATTCTATTTTTTGATATATCGTTTGGTTTGCGTAAGATCAAGCGGATTGCAGATACATGCAAACAGAGCAAAGCGTATTCATGCAGGTTATGCTGTGCATAGAAAAAACAAATGCACCGCCATGACTTCCGGACACAGCATTCAATTCTTCGACGCGCAATTTGAACGCCAGGCGATTGCCGGCGACCTGGCATTGAATTCGTTCGAGTTGGCTGCGCTTCCGTATTTGCGCGGCCGTGTGCTGGACTTCGGCTGCGGCATGGGGAATCTTGCCGTCGCGGCGGCGAAGCGCGGTTGTTCGGTGGTAGCGCTGGACGGAAGTGGTATCGCGATCCGCCATCTGCAGCAACGCGCGCGGCAGGAAGCGCTGGACATTACCGCCGCGCAGGCGGACTTGCGCAATCACGACATCGATGCGGATTTCGACACCGTCGTGTCCATTGGGCTTCTGATGTTCTTCAATTGCGCGTCCGCGTTCAACCGGCTTGCCAACTTGCAGGCACACGTGCGGGAAGGTGGTGTCGCCATCATCAATGTCATGATCGAGGGAACGACCTATAGGGACATGTTCGACCCAATCGACCATTGTCTTTTCAAGCGGTCGGAGATGGCGCGGCGGTTTGACGGCTGGACCATTCTTCATTCCGAGTTCAGCAATTTCGCCAAGCCGGAAAATCGCGTGAAGTCTTTTGTGACCTTGATCGCGCGCAAACCGCTGGCACCGGCGGCAGACGCCTAGTGCGCCGGCTATTGGCCGGGCAGATTCCAGAGAGTCTTGTCTGCCCTCGGCGTCTAAGCCGGGCCCGTGGTGTCCCGCGCGACCGCGTTGAGATCGTCAAGCAGGGATTCCAGACCGAGCTTATGCATTCTGGCCGCGAGGCGAACATTCATGAATCGCGCCATGACGTTAAAGAAGCCGCGTCGCATATCGGGACAGCCGCGCGCCAGAAATATGTCAACGGTCTTGGGCCAGCGCCGGATAACTTCAGCGACCTTCATATCACCGGTGATGTGTTCCATTGTCGTCTCCCGCTCGTTGACGAAGTTGGCGTACCAATTCAACCGAAACATGCCAATGCCTTGTCAGTAGTCCAGTCGCCAGGCAGGCTGCGGCCCCGAAAACCGCGCGATCTGACCCATGTTCAAAACATGAAAACGCTGTCTGCCCACTTGCCGGTCCGTCTCCCAAGTGCCTACCCGCTGCGTCGGCGCGCGCCGGGACGGCGCCGCTCAAAAACGATCCGCGCAATTCACATGTCAGTGATCTTTTTCAATGCCGGACATGCATGCCATTGCTCCTTCAGACAAGGCCATCGACGCGGCGACCACTTCCTCCTTTGTGGTCATCCATCCCACCGAGAGCCTGACCGCTCCCCGCGCACGACCTGCATCGCATCCCATCGCGGCCAGCACCCCACTCACTGCGTCAGTGTCGGCATGGCACGCCGACCCCACTGATGCGGCGACCCGCGCGACACGGGCAAGCAGTTCGCGCCCGCTGATGCCGGGAAAGGAAACGTGCAGCGTATTGGGCAGGCGCTCGGTCGGGTGACCGTTGAGCATCAGTTCCGGAATATCCGCCATCAGCAGTTGATGCAACGCGTCCCGCAACAGCCGCAGTTTTTCCGTTGCCGCGGGAAGGCGTTCCCGCGCGTACCTGGCCGCCGCGCCCAGTCCGACCACCAGCGGAACATTCTCCGTGCCGGGCCGCAGGCCGTGTTCCTGGTCGGCACCGAACTGGATGGGTGCGATAGGCGTGCCTTTCCGGACGTAGAGCGCGCCGACTCCTTTGGGAGCATAGAACTTGTGGCCCGCCAGCGTCAGAAGATCGACGCCCAACGCATCGACATCGAGCGTAATCTTGCCGGCGGATTGAGCGGCATCGCTATGCAGCAGGATGCCGCGCGATTTCGTGATTGCCGCAATCTCCGTAATGGGCTGGAGCGTACCGACCTCGTTGTTGG
>JBDTSU010000375.1:0-3763 GCA_039930965.1 Betaproteobacteria bacterium | reverse complement strand
GTCGCGATTCACTCGTCGAGGGAATGCCGGATGTTTTGCTGATGACTTGATTGTCGGGCAGCAACAGGCGGCGCTGTGCGACGGCCGACGAATAGCCGCCGGCATCGATCGTGCCGTCGCCGTCGCTCATGGTGAACATCAGGTATTCGCGGTTGGCTTCGGCGTTCTGCGTGTCGGCGGTCTTTTTCGGCGTGCGCGCGATTGCGATCGCCTGCAGCCGCGCCGAGGCGGGGAGGTCGCACCAGCTGTCAAACGATTTCAGATTGAGAACGTTGTAGCGGCCGAGCCCTTTGCGGACATTGATGGGGTGGGTGCCGAGGTAGGCAGCCAGCTTGCCGGTGAGGTCCGCATCACCGCTTGCGCAGAGTTCCGCGACGTAAACCGCGACACAGGCGTTGTCGAGCCGGCGATCCTGGGCCGCTTGCGGCGCATCATCGGGTCCGGGGCAGGGGGGCGTCTGGGAAGACGTCGCGGCGGCCGGCAGCGGTGCTGCCAGTAGAGGAGGCTTGTTCGCGGTGCGCGGTCTTGCGACAGGCTTGATGGGCGCGGCCATTGCGGAAATTGTCGGCGCCGGGCGCGGCGCATTGTCAACGATCGGTGCGGTCAACGTTGGCGGCGCGACGCTTGCGGCGATGATCGGCGCCCGCACCGGGTTCGACGGCGTGTCGCCGGGTTGCAGGGTTTGCCAGCCAAACCACGCCAGCCTCGTGGTGAAGGCAACCAGACCGGCAAGCTGCGCGAAACGGTGAACACCCGCCATCTCTCTCTCCCGGTTCCCGATTTGTATTTATTCTGGTGGACGATTCGCGAGGGTCCTAGTCCAAGCAACGCGCAACCGTGCCAATCATCGCATGATGCGCGGATTTTCGCTGCGGGCAGAGCCCCCGATTGGGGGGCTCGGCAAATGTCAATCCCGCTCGGCGCAACCCTTGTGATTGTTCGCGGAGATGACAGATTGGGACTTAATCAGAGTCTCCCCAGCGGTATGTTGAATTTCGCGATATTCATTTCATATGTGTTCATAGCTGGGCACTTCTCCCTTTGCAAAAGGAAGATCGAGAGGGATTTGCAGCGGTTGTGACTTGATGACGACCGAAAATCCTCCTCAATCCTCCTTTGAAAAGGAGGAAGTGCCCTGCGGAGATCTCGCAATAGACATCGCAAATTTCAACAATCTGCTAGATCTACGGCAACACCACGCCGGACCGCGCCTTCGCGATCGACACATCGGATGAATTGATCGCACCCGTCGCATTCAGGTCAAAGCGGAAGTTGCCATTGGTGATTGGTTGCCCGACTTGCCGCTTTACGCTGCTGATGTCGCTTGCGTTCACGGCGCGCGTGCCGTTCACGTCGCCGAGCAGGAAGCCCATCGATACCGAGGTCCCGAACGAATTGTTGACCCCGGCCAGTGTCACCGTGACGCGCTTGCCATTGGGCACGCCGGTGAGCGTGACGATGAGCTCGTTGCCGGCCATGACCGCGGTTGGACTGCCGATCGGCGCGTTGAGGGTATCGACCGCCGTGACGGTGCCGGCCACGTTAACAGTGTTATTGAACTGGAAGACGATGCTGTGCCCGGCACCGATGTTGCGCGGCTCGACCGAGACCAGGCCGGCGATGGGGATGCCGGGGGTGATCGCCAAGTCGAAAGGACCGATGCCGGTGTGGGTCTTGCGCGATTGCACCGCAACCAGTGCCAGCGCCGCTCCCGCCTGGGGCGTTACCGGCACGGTGGCCGAGGCGGGGCCGCTGCCGATGGCGTTTCGCGCCGTGACGCTGCAGGTGTAGCCGACGGTGTTGGTGAGCCCGGTGACCGTCAGGGGTGAGCCGGGGCCGGTGGCGGTGAAGCCACCGACATTGCAGGTAACGGTGTAATCGAGGATCGGCGAGCCGCCGTCGGAGACGGGCGGCGTGAAGGCGATGGTGGCGACGGTGTTGCCCGGTGTGGCGGCGCCAATGGCCGGTGCGCCGGGGGCGGTCTGGACGATGTTGAATGTCGCCGTCACCGTCGTTGCCGCGTTCATGGTGACGATACAGCCGCCGCTGCCGCTGCAACCGCCGCCGGACCAGCTGGCGAAGGTGGAGCCGCCCTGCGGTGCTGCGGTAAGCGTGACCGGCGTGCCGGCATTGTAGGTTTCGGTGTTGTCGGCGATGGCGGTGTTGATGCCGGCCGGATTCGACGTCACCTCACCGCTGCCGGTGCCGGCCTTGGCAACGGTCAGCAGGAAACTGCTGGGATTCACCGTCTGTATCAAAGTGTTGGAGGTGCTGACATCGTAAGTGGTGTTGCCCGAATAGGCGGCGGTGATCGAGCGCGCGCCCTGCGCGAGGCCGCTGGTGGTGCACTGCGCGACCGCGGCCGCCATCACCACCAGATTGCAGCCGGGAATGATGACGCCGCCATCGCGGAATGTCACCACGCCGGCCGGCGTGCCCGCGCCGCCGCTGACGGTGGCGGTGAAGGTGATGGACTGGCCGGCGATCGAGGGGTTGGCGGAGGAGGTGAGGGCAGTGGACGAAACCGCGACGGACACGGGCACAACGACATTATCGATCCAAGCCCGATCGGCACAGCCTGCCACCAAACCGGAGCACGGAAAATCCAGGCGATCGTTATAGCGCCAGACCAAAGTGTGCGCGCCTGCGGTGATGGGTACACTCGTCGATAACCAGCCGGTCTCACCGCCTTCCGACGAGAAAACGACATTGTTATCGATGAGTAGCTCGAGGTAACCAAATGACGTATCGAAACTGGACACTCGATAGTCAAACGATACGGCACCCGCGGGCATGTTGTTGCTCGAGTAATTGAGATCGGAACTGGCAAACACCTGCTGGTCCGTCGACTGCACCATCGGCGAACGAACGCACGGCGAATTGCCAGGTTTGCAGTTGGACGCTGTAGATTCCAGACTCCAAATGCCGCTGCTCGAGCCCGGGGTACTGTATCCCGGAGGCACTGGCGTGAAAGTGTTTCCCGGCGGCCAGGGCGTGTTCTCACTGATCTGCACGGCGACAACAACGGGGTTGCCAAGGAAAACACCCGTCGCGCCAGTCGGGTTGGAAAGCGTGACCCGGAACGCTTCCCCGCCTTCCGTGACGCCGTCATTTACAAGTGGAACCGAAATGATCTTGTCGGCGGTATCGCCATTGGCCCAGGTCAGTGTGCCGCTGGTCGCCGTGTAATCGAATCCTGCTTTGGCGGTACTGTCTGACGTCGCGTAACTCACGGAAACGCTGCCAACCGAGCCACCGATACGGCTGACCGGGATGGTCGCCGTGCCAGCCGTCTCAAGTGCGGTGTAGTTATTTTGGGAAAACTGCAGTGCGCCCGGCGGCGTGACAATTTGCGTCGCCTTGACGCCTTGCAACGTGAGCCGCATGTTGTTCATCGACAGCGCGTTATTGGCCGAATTGTTTGCATCGGCCTCGGTTATGCCGCAGGGACGTGACGTGGGGCCTCCCCCGGCGGGGGCGCACAAGACGGCGGGATTGGAAAATTTGAGCGTGACGGGATCGAAGTAGCTCATGATCGTGCCGATGTCGTTATTCGATGGAAAGGCACATTGCGGCAATGTGGTGGGACAACCGCCAGGAACAAACGGATTGCAGGTGAGCGTGGTATTCGCGCAAAAATAGTAGCCGAACGAATACGGAAACGCGCCCTCGCCGGGCGTTCCGTTGCCTTGCGCCGCTGCCGTCGCGCGATCATGCGCATTGCCCATGTTGTGCCCGACTTCATGAATGAATAGCGAATCGC
>JBDTSU010000374.1:0-3768 GCA_039930965.1 Betaproteobacteria bacterium | reverse complement strand
CGTTGCGCTGGTCGCGGGCGGCATGCTGGGAATCAGCGCCCCGGTGGCGGCACAGCAATCGAAATTCATTACTGTCGGCACCGGCGGTATCGTCGGCGTTTACTATCCGCTGGGCGGCGCGATCTGCCGATTCGTCAATGCCGGCCGCAAGGACCACGGCCTGCGCTGCACGGTGGAATCCACCGGCGGCTCGGTGTTCAATATCAACGCCGTCATGTCGGGTGACATGGACATCGGCTTCGCGCAGAGCGATACACAGTACTACGCCATGACCGGCGCCGGCGCCTTCAAGGACAAGCCGCAGCCAAAGCTGCGTGCACTGTTCTCGGTCTATCCTGAATTGGTCACGCTGGTCACACGCCAGGATGCGCACATCAAGAGCTTCGCCGACATCAAGGGCAAGCGCATCAATATCGGCGACCCGGGCTCCGGCACCCGTGCCACCACTGAACTGGTGATGAACGCGATGGGCATCAAGAAAGAAGATCTCAAATTCGCCGGCGAACTGAAGTTTGTCGAGATGGCACCGGCCCTGTGTGACAACAAGATCGACGCCTTCACCTTCGTGGCGGGACATCCCAATGCCATCTTCCAGGAAGCCGCAACGTCCTGCGCATCCAGCATCGCCTCGATCACCGGCCCCGGCATCGACAAGCTGGTCAAGGACAATCCGTTCTATGCCAAGGCCAGCATCCCCGGCAAGATGTACAAGGGCACCGACAATCCGCAACCGACCTTCGGCGTGCTCGCCACCATCGTCGCCAGCGCGGACATGCCCGAGCAGACCGCCTATATCATCACCAAGGCGGTGTTCGACAACCTCGACGACTTCAAGAAGCTGCATCCGGCGGTGGCCAACATCACCAAGGAGCAGATGCTGGAAGGCAATACCGTGCCTTTCCACCCGGGCGCCCTGAAATACTTCAGGGAAAAAGGCCTGGTCAAGTAAGCGCGTCTCGATTGGCAAGCGTGAGGCAGGGGGCGCCGCGGCGCCCCCTGCCTTTGTGCCTTGCAGGAAATGCGCCAAACGACTCTCCGCTCGCAGAAGCGGGGGGCAACGAGCGGCAGCGGAGGGGGGAGCATGACCAACAGCCATAGCGCGCCGCCAACGGCGCCCAACGATCCTGCCACGGGCGGCCAGGCGCTGATTGAAAAAGTGCTCGCTGCCGAATCCGGCGCACGCAACCCGCAGGGCGCAACGAAGCTGTTGATCGTCAATCTCGCGGTGTTGTGGTCGATATTCCAGTTATGGATTTCGTCGCCGCTGCCGTTCTGGGTCTCGCAAGCGATACCGCCGCTGCAGAAGTTCGTGATGTTCAACGACACGATGGCGCGTGCGATTCACCTCAGCTTCGCCATTTTCCTGGTGTACCTGGCTTACCCGCTTTGGAGGAAGAGCCCGCGTGATCGGGTACCGGTCTATGACTGGCTGCTGGCGCTTGTCGCCGCGTTTTGTGCCAGCTACACCTACCTGTACCACGCCGAGCTCTCCACCCGCCAGGGAAGCCCGACAACACTGGATATCTGGGTTTCCTGCCTGGGCGTGATCACGCTGCTGGAGGCCTGCCGCCGTTGCCTCGGCAAGCCGATGATGATCATGGGGATCGTCTTTCTGATCTACATGTTTGCCGGCCAGTACATGCCGGACATGATCGCGCACAAGGGTGCCTCGCTGTCGCGCGCGGCGTCGCACCAGTGGCTGACCACGGAGGGCGTGTTCGGCGTGGCGCTAGGTGTGTCGACCAGCTTCGTTTTTCTCTATGTGCTGTTTGGTGCCATGCTCGACAAGGCCGGCGCCGGCAATTACCTGACGCGCGTCGCTTTCGCGCTGATGGGTCATATGCGCGGTGGGCCGGCAAAGGCGGCGGTGCTGTCGTCGGGACTCAACGGCCTGATCTCCGGCTCGTCGGTGGCCAATGTGCTCACCGGCGGCAATGTCACCATCATGCTGATGAAGCGTGTCGGCTATTCGCCGGTGAAAGCCGGTGCGATAGAAGTGGCTTCTTCCAGCAATGGCCAGATCATGCCGCCGGTGATGGGCGCGGCCGCGTTCCTGATGGTCGAGTACGTCAATATTCCGTATAGCGAAATTATCAAGCACGCCTTCCTGCCGGCGATCCTCGCTTACCTGTCGCTGTTCTATATCGTTCACCTCGAAGCGCTCAAGATCGGCATGGTCGGTTTGCCGCGCCGTATTTCGCCGTTGAAACAGCGCCTGCTGGGTTGGGCCTTCACCATCGCCGGAACGCTCATCCTTGTGCAGATCTGTCTGCAACTTACCGAATGGATTCCGCAGGTGTTCGGCGAAGCGTCCAGCCTGGTCGTCGGCGTCGTGGTCATGGCGGTGTATGTGGGGCTCGCCTGGTATTCGGCGCGCTGGCCGGACACCGCCAGTGCGGAACTGGACCCCGATTCGATGACCGAACTGCCGGAGACCAAGCCGACCCTGCTGGGCGGCCTGTTCTACATCCTGCCGGTATTCATTCTCGTCTGGTGCCTGATGGTGCTCGAACAATCTCCCGGCCTCGCCGCGTTCTATGCCTGCACGTTTATGGCGCTGATGCTGATCACGCAGCGGCCGCTGATCGCGTTTTTCCGCAAGCGTTCGCTGGCCGGTGCGGTCAGGCACGGTTTCATGGACCTGTACGAGAGCCTCGAGCTCGGCGGGCGCAACATGGTCGGCATCGCAATCGCCACCTCGGTGGCCGGCATCATTGTCGGCACGGTCAGCCTTACCGGCATCGGCCAGGTGCTGGCGGGTGTGGTAGAGCAACTCTCGTTCGGCTCTTTCACGCTGGTCCTGATCCTCACGGCCGTACTGTCGCTGATCCTCGGCATGGGCCTGCCGACCACGGCGAACTACATCGTCGTGGCCACGCTGCTCGCGCCGGTGATCGTCTCGCTGGCGGCGTCGCACGGGCTGGAGGTGCCGCTGATCGCAGTGCACCTGTTCGTCTTCTACTTCGGCATCATGGCCGACGCCACGCCGCCGGTGGCGCTCGCGGCCTATGCCGCGGCCGGGCTTTCAGGTGCCGACCCGCTCGAGACCGGCATCCAGGGCTTCATCTACGAAATCCGCACCGCCATCCTGCCCTTCATGTTTATCTTCAACACCGAACTGCTGATGATCGGCATCGATTCCTGGTGGCACTTCGGCTGGGTCGTGTTCTCGGCGATTGCGGCCTGCTTTGTGTTCGCGGCCGCCACCCAGGGTTTCTTCTTCACCCGCAACCGCAAGTGGGAGACCGTGGCCATGCTGCTGGTGACCTTTACCCTGTTCCGGCCCGACATCTACCGCGACTGGTTCTACACGCCTTATCGCGTGGTGCCGGTGGAAAAGATGCAGGCCGTGATCAGCGAGTTGAAGGTCGACCAGAATATGCGGCTTCGCATCGAGGTCGAGGAGAAAGACAAGAGCGGCAAGGTGAGTATCGAACAGCGCACGTTCATCCTGCCGGTGACCAAAGGTTCGGTAGAGGGGCGCCTGAAACGTGTCGGCCTGGAACTCGATGTCACGCCAAAAGACGGCAAACTCGAGATCATCGATATCGGCGTCGACAGCAAGGCGGAGCGGACACGGCTCGACGTCGGCGACAAGAATCGCCTGATGGGCATTGAAGTGCGCAATCCGCAACCCGGCAAGGAGTGGTTTGCACTGCCGGCATTCCTGTTGCTGGCGGTGATCATCTACGCGCAGCGGCGACGCATGGCAGGCATTGCGCGGGACCGCTCGTCACCTTGATCTTCTCACCCGTGCCAACCGGCCGT
>JBDTSU010000373.1:0-3783 GCA_039930965.1 Betaproteobacteria bacterium | reverse complement strand
CGATCGCAACCAGCTCGATTTCACCACCGATGGCGTCAGCCTCGGCGTCGACCGCCGACTCAACAGCAAACTCGCGGCCGGTGTCGGGATCGGCTTCGCGCGCGATCGCACGGACATCGGCAGCGACGGCTCAAGAAGCCGGGGCCGGGGCGCTTCGGCGGCGGCATATGCCAGTTACCACCCCACGCAAAACACCTTCGTGGACGGCTTACTCGGTGCCGGCTCGCTCAATTTCAAGACGCAGCGTTACGTGGCGCCGATCGAATCGTTCGCCAGCGGCGACCGCGACGGCCGGCAGGTGTTCGCCTCGCTGGCCGGCGGCTATGAGTATCGCGACAAGGGCTTCCTGCTCTCGCCCTATGCACGGCTGGACTTTTCGTCCGACCGGCTGAACCAGTCGTCCGAGACCGGCGCTGGACAATACGCACTGACCTATTTCGCCCAGACCACGCCGTCGCTGCAAGGCGTCCTGGGCCTGCGCGCGGAAGCTTTGAATCCCACCAGCTATGGCTGGGTCACCCCGCGGGCACGCGTCGAATACCGGCGCGAATTCCAGGGTGAGCGCGATGCGTCGATCGCCTATGCCGATCTCGCCGGCGGACCACGCTTCGTATTGAATACCGCCGGGCTGGCACGCAACACGCTGCTGGTGGGCCTCGGCGCCGACTTCATTCGCCGCGGTGGCCTGACGATCGGCCTCGATTACCAGTTGCAGCACAATTTCTCGAAGGACTCGATACAGGGAATTCGCCTCAACTTCACGCAGGACCTGGACGCCCTGGGTTCACCGTCCGCGCTGCGCGGCTTTTTCAACATCCCGACGAAACCGGAAAAAATCCAGTTCGACGCGTCGTTCATGTTCGACAACAACGTCACGCGCGCGAAAGCGGATTCAGACAAGCGCTACGACCGCGCCTACAGCGTGAATGTCGGCAAGGGCTTCGTCTTCACGTTTGAGGACGACGACGACCCGCGGGAAAATCTGCGTGCAACGGCGACCGTGACGCTCGGCGGCGAAAAATTCCAGATCTACGACGGGCTGAGCCGGGCAATTGCCGGCGTCGAAGGCGATATTCAGTATCGTACTTCGTCGGCGTTCGACGCGGTGACCTTCGCGGCGTTCGGCCGGGCGTCTGTGGAGCGCTATCGCAGCGAGCTGCGCAACGGCTATCGGTACACGATTGGCGTGTCGGCGCGGCAGTCGTTGACAGACCGTATCGATATCTTTGGCGCGCTGTCGCACAACGAGCGCTCCGGCAAGAGCTCCGTCTTCACCAACCGCGACAATGCCTTCCGCGTCAACCTGGATTATTCGCTCAGCGATCGCGAAGTCCTTTACGCGACCGGCGAATACCGTCGCGGCACGATCTTCTCGACGGGACGGCCGACGCTGGATAATCTCGATGTCGCCGACGTGTTCGTGCTCGATGACGCCTTCTCCGGCGGCCAGTATTTCAGTTACCGGTTCGACGCGAGCACGGTCATTTCAACGCTGGGCTACAACCTCGGCTTCAGTCCGCGCCATTCGCTGGACGTGTCCTGGCGGCGCGCAAGATCGACGCCGCGTGAAAAAGCGGCGGTCTCGACGGGCAGTTCAAGTTACGTCGCGGACCAGTACTCCATCATCTACCTGATTCGATTCTAGAGGACCCCATCGTGCGCTACGGAACCCCCCTTGCATCGACCGCGCTGGTTGCGCCGCTGTTGGCCTTATCCTTGTCGCTTCTGCTGTCCGCATGCGGCGGCGGTGGCAACAGCAGCGCCGACCTTAGCGCCCGAGTTGATCCCGAACTGGCCGCAGTCAGCGGCCCCGACAGCTTCCTGCTGTTCCCCAATCCGCAATTACAGGCCGACGGCACGGTACAGATGAACACCGCCGCCTACCAGCAGGCCTACTATGCCGCCATCGACCCCACCAACGCGCGCGACACGCTGGCGAAATGGAAATCCGCCAACGGTTTCGACACCGGCTCAGGCACCCAGATCACCGTCGTATTCGGCGACAAGAAGGACCTCGGCTATGGGCGCCGCATGAATGCCCGCCGCAACGCCGACGGCACACTCGCGTTCTTCGTCGAAAACTATCTCATCAAGACCAACGGCGCCTACGGATATTCCACGCTGAATCTCGATGCCGCGGTGGCGCGCGACACGCAATGGATGGTGGGCGTGAATGCCATCGAGTTCAGCCCGGGTCCGAACGGCGGTGCGGCGTTCCCGAAGTTCTACAACTTCAGTGCCACCACCGGCGTGCGCGCGGTCTTCGTCGATCTCGATGGCCGCGGCGACAAGGCGATGCCCGGCCCCTGCATCAGTTGCCATGGCGGGCGCGGCGATGCCCTGACACCGCCGGATGCGACCGGCAAGCCGCGCTTCAACCTTGTGCAGAATGGCGTATCGCAGGCGCGTGGCGACGTGCAGGCGCACATGCATCCGTTCGAACTGGATTCGTTCGATTTTTCGGCGTCGCCGGGATTCACCCGAGCGGAATCGGAAGCGTCCATCAAGACCATCAACAAGTGGATACTCTGCACTTATCCGATTGCGACGCCCTCGGCCGCGCCGGAGGATGTCTGCCGGCGCCCCGCCGGCCCCGCCGAATGGCAGGGCACTGCCGCCGACCTCATCAAGGCGGCCTATGGCGGCGATGGCCTGCCGAACGCGACTTTTTCGGACAAGTACGTTCCGCCGTCGTGGGTGGCCGCGGGACAATCCACCCTCTACGCGGAGGTCGTCGCGCCTTCCTGCCGCACCTGCCACATCATGCGCGGCAGCGCACTCCAGTCGGACCTGGACTTCACCAGCTACGACAAATTCAAGGGCTACGCTGACCGCATCAAGGCGCACATCCTTGACCGCGGCAACATGCCGCTGGCCAAGATCGTGTACGACGCGTTCTATGGTTCCACCCGCCCCGAAACGGTGGCATCGTTCCTGCAGGAACAGGGCTTCACGGCGAAGTCCGCCAGCGGCGCCGCGCTGCGGCCCGGGCGCCCCATCGCCGATCCCGGACCGTCGCGCGTGGTGCGCCAGGGTGCCACCACCCTATCCGCGGCGGGAAGCCTGTTTGCCAATGCATACCAGTGGTCGCTGGTTTCCGGTCCGGCCGGTGGTGCGACGCTGACCAATGCCAGCGCGGCGCAGGCGACGTTTACCGCCACGCAGGACGGCACCTACGTGGTCCAGCTCATCGCCGGCAGCGGCGCGACGCAAAGCTCGCCGGCGCAGCTGACGGTGGTCGTCAACAATGCGTTGTCCCCGGCGCCGTCGGCGATACGCTTTGCCGATATCAAGGCCGTGCTGCAATCGCCGACCGCCGGCTGCACCAATGCTGGCTGCCACAGTGTCGGCGGCGGCGTCAATCCTTCAGCACCTGTGCTGTACACGAATGTCGATCGCAACGGCGACGGTTCGATCGATGCCAATGATGATCCCTGGTTTTACGCCGAGGTCCGCAGCCGCATCAACTTTACCGACCTGGTCGCAAGTCCCCTCCTGCGCAAGCCTTCGGACCATCATCACAATGGCCTGCTGCGACCGGGATTCAGCAGCGACAAGGCGCCGGGCGACAGCGCGCGCGCCAGTTATGACCTGTTCCTCAACTGGATATTGAACGGCGCGCCGCAGTAAGCGCCACAAGAAAAACGGCGGGCATCGCTGCCCGCCGTGTGGTATTTCAATCCCTCTGATCAGTCGTCTGGTGCGCGCTGCTCACCGTTGGCACATGACCCTGGTGCGCAATGCGCACCCTACAACGGTTGCCCTAGCCTGCATATTTCATGG
>JBDTSU010000372.1:0-3794 GCA_039930965.1 Betaproteobacteria bacterium | reverse complement strand
AAAAAGGCGGAACAACAGGACACTGACGTGTACCGACGTGGTCGGCATCACGCTGGACCTTGCATGCAGATTAAGGAGAAAAATCATGAAACACCCGGTGTCAGGCATGGTCGGCGCGCGGCGACCAAACAAAAAATCGTCGGGACGCGCGGCGATTGACCGCGGGAACGAACATCCCTGGAACCGGAGCCGGACCGATGACCGGCCAGTCACGCCCTGTAGGGGCCGGTGACATGGCGGAGCGGAACCATATTTCGCGCGTCTGGGACATTATCGAAAAGACAGGCGTCGGCATGCTGACGACGCAATTTGGCGGCGGCCTGCGCGCGCGGCCGCTGGAAGCGCGGGCCGATCGCGAGGCCGGGATCATCTGGTTCGTGACTGATGTGCGCGGCGCCAAGGACGACGAAATCGACGCGGCTCATGATATCGGCCTCGTCTTCATCGCTGAAGGTGATCGCGTTTATCTTTCCATCACGGGTCGCGCTTTCGTGACGCGCGATGCCGCCAAGGCGAAAGAGATCTGGAGGAAGACAGACGACGCCTGGTTTGCGGGCGGGTCCGCCGATCCTAATGTGCGCGTGCTCCGCGTAGAGCCCGTCTCCGCCGAACTCTGGGACGGGCCATCGAGCGCGGTGGTTACGGTTTTCGAATTCATCAAGCGGGAAAGGCGTTGAAAATGTGCAACGCCGGCATTCCGTGTGTCCGGGCTGTTCAGTTGAATTGCCGGGACTTCCTTGATTGCTGCCTGAGGCGATCTTGGCCGTACTGATCGACCCGGACAAGAGCAAGCTGCGCGCGGTGCCGCGCCTGATGCAGATCCTGCGCGTGCTCACCCGCCACAAGTTCCTGGGTGCCCTGTTCGGCAGGGGACATTGGCCGCCTCCGAAGGAAGTCAGGGAGACCCTCGAGGAACTGGGGGTGGTCTTTCTCAAATTCGGCCAAGTGCTCGCCATGCGCCGCGACCTGTTGCCGGCGGCGTACACCAGAGAGCTGGAAATGCTGCACGATCAATTGCCGGCGATGAGCATCGCGATGGTGCGTGCGCGGGTCAAGGCCGAACTGGGCGCGCCGGTGGAGGAGTTGTTCGAGGCCTTTGCCGAAACACCGCTGGGTGCGGCCACCATTGCCCAGGTCCACGAAGCCACCGTGAAGGGTGGACGGCGTGTGGCAGTGAAAGTACAGCGGCCGGGGCTGAAAGTGAAGATCGCCACGGATATGGCGGCGCTGAATTACCTGGTGGCGATGGCAGAAAAGCTTTTTCCCCGGCTGCGCGCGCTCGCGTTACCGGCCGTCGTGCGGGAATTTTCAATCAGTCTGAACCGCGAAACCGATTTCACCCGCGAGGCACGCTCGATCGTGCTGTTTCGTACCGCGATGGCCGGTTTCCCCGACCTGTGGATTCCGGATGTCGTGCCGGCGTGTACGGGCGGCGCCGTGCTCACGCTGGAGTTTTCCGCCGGCGAACGTATCGATTACTACGCCAAGAAGCACCCGAAAGCGATGCCGAAGGCAATGAACACGCTGGTCACGCTGATGCTGCAGACCATCTTCGAGGAAGGACTGTTCCACGCCGATCCGCATCCCGGCAATGTCTTCGTGCTACCCGACAAGCGTGTTTCCCTGCTCGATTTCGGCAATACAGGCGAGCTCGACGAACCGATGCGCGAATCACTGACGCTCCTGCTCGAAGCCGTCGTGAAGGGCGATGCGCGTTCCGCCACCGAGGCCTATCTCGAGATGGCACCGGGTAGCGAAAAGGTCGACCGGGCGGCGCTGCTGGTGGATATCAAAGCGGCACTGTATGAAATTCGCCGCACCAATCTGGCCGAGGTGTCCATCGGCGATGCGTTTGAATCCCTGCTGCGCGCCGGCAGCCGCAACGGCGTGCACAATCCCGGCGAGTTCGTCACGTTGACACGCGCGTTCGTCATCCTGGAATCGATGATCCGCAAGCTCGCGCCCGAACACAACTACATGGAATCGTTTCGCGAGGAGATCTCACGCCTGACCGCGCAGCATTTCTCACCGGCGCGCATCAAGGACAACACCACCCGCCTTGCGCGCGACGTCGAGCGCCTGATCATGGAGGCGCCCGGCGACACACGACGCATCCTCCACCGGATTGCCGGGGGCGACCTCGGCCGGCTGCCGGGGCTGGAGGCGCTGGGCGCGCGCTTCAGCCGCAATCTCGAGCGGCTCGCGGCCGCGGTCATGTTCGCGGCGCTGGTGGTCAGCGGCGCGATGCTGATGCTGACGCCGCTCGGCGGACGGCATCATATTTTCGGCGAAGTCATGATTGTCAGTGGTGTTATCGGCATGATCATTGCCGCGATTAGCGCATTGCGCCGCGACCATGGCCCACACTGACGATTGGCGAAAGTCGGATGATCGAGACGCGAAAGGGCCCTGCCGGCTCGGGACGCCGGACTTCGGGAAGGTGATCCAACTGAGTGCGACGAATCGAGTGCCATCGGTGGCCGTTTGCCTTTCCATTGATGCTCATCAATATCACGGCAACGTCTTCACGTATCGTCTGGAGGGATGCCCGCGGTTCTGTACCGTGGGCGGAAGTATGCCGGGCAAGTGTTGGAAACGAGATGGTCGGTTTTCCCCCTCAAACGGGAGCGTTGCGACCGAGGAAGGTCCGCAATTCAGCCTTGCCGTTCGCAAATGGCATTTTCAGGATTTTGGAGGTTCGGTATGTTCAAGCTAATGGCTGTTTCACTGATTGCCCTGATGTCCGGTCCCGGCATCGCCCAGATGATGGGCGGGCCGATGTCGACCGCGGCGTATTTTCCGCTGGTTGACGGTGCCCGCTATGACTATGTGTACACGGGCGGGCCGTGGGCGACCTCGACCGTGGTCATGCGTGGCGGACAGACCTGGGCCGGGTTTTCGGGATTGACCGCGATGCACACCACCTACGTATGCAATGTGGGTGTTACCTGCGCGCCGTATGCGACTGACTTCTACCGTATGGATCCGAACGGGATGTACTACTTCGGCGGCACCGGCGCGAATGCCGCCGGCACGCAGTTCTCAATGATGAGCTACACCAGCCCGGAGTGGCTGCTCAAGAATCCCGTTTCGCCGGGCACCATGATGAGCGGCTCCGGCGGTTATCAAAATGTCGAGGTGTGGCAAGCCGGCGTGATGGGCACGGGCAGCATGATGGGGGGGCAGAACTACATGAGCCGCTATCTGGCCAATGCCCTTGAAACGGTGACGACGCCGGCCGGCACCTTTTCCAACGCGCTCCACGTGCGCGAGCAGCGCGGCTCGGGCTATGTTCGCGACGTATGGTACGCGCCTGGTGTCGGCATGGTCATGATGAACGATGGAACCATTACCGCCATGCTGACCGGCTACACCATTCCGGGCTACATTGGCCAGCCAGGCAGCGGTGCGGCGCCGCTGGCGTTCACGCCGGTCACCGGTTTGTGGTGGAACCCCGGCGAATCGGGCAGGGGCTATAACATTCAGGTGCAACACGGGGTGCTGGTGGTCACCATGTACAGCTATACCGCGGCCGGCGACCCGGTCTGGTATGTCGCCATTGGAACACTCTCGAATATGAATGGCGGAGTAACCGCGACAGGTACTCTGGATAAATATCGCGGCGGCCAATGCGCGACCTGCGCCTATCAAAAACCCACCTCGATGGGCAATGATGGCGGTATTACGTTTACCTTCTCATCGCCGACGGCGGGGACGGTACAACTGCCTGGCGGACGCGTGACGCAGATTCAGCCTCAGGGCTGGTAGGCAACTCAAGGAGGTCAGTTTTTTTG
>JBDTSU010000371.1:0-3798 GCA_039930965.1 Betaproteobacteria bacterium | reverse complement strand
GCAATCGGGAGCCCGCGTTGGCCAAACTCTATTTTCGCTTCGCCGCCATGAATGCCGGCAAATCCACCTCGCTGCAGCAGGTTGCCTACAACTACGAAGAGCGCGGGCAGACGGTCAACCTGTTCACCGCCGCCATCGATGACCGTTACGGCGCGGGGCGCATCGTCTCGCGCCTCGGCGTGGAGCGCGAGTCCGAGGTGTTTTCCGCGCGCACCGATTTCACCGAACTCTACAAGACCCGCGCCCTGCCCTCCTGCATCCTCATCGACGAAGCGCAGTTCATGACCGAGGCGCAGGTCGTGCAGTTGCACGAGCTCGCGCACACCCGCGGTACGCCGGTGATTTGCTACGGCCTGCGCAGCGATTTTCTCGGCCAGCCGTTTCCCGGCTCCAAAGCCCTGCTGACGCTGGCCGACGATCTCGAGGAAATGAAGACCATCTGCCGATGCGGCCGCAAGGCCACCATGAACGTGCGCCTGGATGCAAACGGCAATCGCGTGACCGAAGGCGAACAGGTCGAGATCGGCGGCAATGATCGCTATGAAGCGGTGTGTCCGCGGCGGTTTTATACGGGGCAGTGCTGACCGCGGCCGCCACGCATATATGGCGCGCTGAATGTGGTCTCAAGGCCTGGCAGCAGGCGGTGCGGCAACCCGCTCAATCTTCATCTTCTTCCCCGCGCCGATCACCGCCACAATCCGCACCTCGACCGTGGCGCCCTGCGCCAGGAGCACGGCATTGCCGATCGCCGTCCACGCAGGGTAGCCTTCCCTGAAGAACTCCTTGTGTACGTCAAGGAACTCGCCGAATTCCTTCTGGAAGTCGCTCGTGGTTTTGGCATTGCCATGGAAGGATTGAATCTCGACCACATCATCCATCGTGGCGCCCGCGGCGTTGAGCGCCGCCTTTGCGCGTGTGAACATGCGCCGCACCTGTTCGGCATAGGTTCCCGGGCCGCCGGCGGGAATACCGGAGAGGATCACCATGTCGCCGACGCGGATTGCCGGGGCGTAATGATATTCGCTGTACGCGCGCTCGCTTTTGTCGGGAATGATGATGGTCTTGCCCGGCGATTCAGTGGCGGCGGCGGTGACGGGCGGCACGCCGAGCAGCGCGATGAACAAGGTGGGCAGAAATGATCGAGTCACGAAGAATGTCCGTTGTGATTGCAATGGATGTTGGGTCGAAAAAGCTTGAACCGCATTACGCCTTTTCAGGACAGCATCTTCCGCAAGGGAATCTCGCCGGTCATCGCGATTGCGATGAAACGCGGAATCGTTGCCGCCGGACGCGGCAGATTCGACATCGCGGCGCAAGTGAACGAACCGGACGGTCCTGGACGGTAACCGGGCGAGGAAAGACAGTATCTAAAGCACCGGCGCGCCTTCCAGGTCGAAAATGTCCGGGAAGCGGCTTCAAATGGCGATCTTCGCTTTTGGGTCGCGATTGATCCGGGGTAAATTTGGTTGCAGCCTGGCCAATTCTGTCCTTATTCAAATTCAAAATAGAAGCGATATTGAAGCATTACGGAGGTTGGGGCAGACGCGAAGCGGCGTAACCCAACTGACTTGCCAAGTTTGGATTTCGCCTGTTGGGTTGCCGTTACGGCTTCGCCTAACCCAACCGGATTCGCTCCGACGCGTGGCCTTGCACGACCAGCCGGCTCACCGGGTGCGATGCGGCAATGAGATAGCCGCTGACGGAATGCATGCCGGCCATGACAAGCGAAAAGCTTTGTCTTATCATGCATTACTAGGCAAATTTTCCCCATCACCCTCACGCTCTCAAAACCAACGCAAACCCAACGCAGATCCCGCTTTCCCCAGCGACACCCACACCTCATGGAGGACGTACCATGCAGAAGTCGCTTCACATCGATCCGGCCAAATGTACCGGATGCCTGCAGTGCGAAATGGCCTGCTCGTATGAGCATACCGGCGCCATCAACCCCTCACAGTCCCGCATCAAGGTGTTCGATTTCGAGCACGAGGGCCGCAAGGTGCCGTACACCTGCACCCAGTGCGCCGACGCCTGGTGCCTGAAAGCCTGCCCCGTCGACGCCATCACGGTCGACCACGCCACCGGCGCCAAGGTGGTCAACGATGCCACCTGCGTCGGCTGCAAGGTGTGCACCATCGCCTGCCCGTTCGGCACGGTCAATTACGTCGCCGAGCTGGGCAAGGTGCAGAAGTGCGACCTGTGCGGCGGTGACCCGAAGTGCGTGACCGCCTGCCCGACCGCGGCGATCACCTATGTCGATTCCGACTGGACCGGGCTCGATCGCATGCGTGCCTGGGCCGCCAAAGCCCAGACGTCGAATCCACCGTCTGTAGCGGCCTGAGGAGAAGATCATGGGATGGAACCGAAAAGTCCTGCGCGTCAACCTGACCGCCGGCACCTGCAAGTCCGAACCGCTGAACATGAAGTGGGCCGATGAATATCTTGGCTCGCGCGGCCTCGCCGCGAAATATCTCGTCTCCGAAATCGATCCCAAGGTCGATCCGCTGGCGCCCGAAAACAAAATGATCATGGCCACCGGCCCCTTGACGGGCACCATGGCCTCCACCGGCGGGCGCTACACCGTCACCACCAAGGGTGCGCTGACCAACGCGATCGCCTGCTCGAATTCCGGCGGCTACTTCGGCGCCGAGATGAAATTCGCCGGCTGGGACATGATCATTTTCGAAGGCAAGTCGCCCAAGCCCGTGTACCTGTATGTCGAGAACGACAAGGCCGAGCTGCGCGACGCCGCGCACCTGTGGGGCAAGACCTGCTGGGAAACCGAGGCAACCATCAAGGCCGGCCATCAGGATCCGCTGATCCGTGTCTGCTCGATCGGCGGCGCCGGCGAGAACAAGGTCATGTATGCCTGCATCGTCAACGACCTGCATCGCGCGGCGGGTCGCTCCGGCGTCGGCGCGGTGATGGGCTCGAAGAACCTGAAGGCCGTGGCGCTGCGAGGCACCAAGGGTTTTAGCGGCATCAAGGATTTCCCGGCCTTCATGAAAGCCGCCAGCGCCGGCAAGAAAGTGCTGGCCGACAACGCCGTTACCGGACAGGGCCTGCCCAAGTACGGCACGCAGGTGCTGATGAACGTGATCAACGAAATGGGCGCGTTGCCGACGCGCAATCACCGCGATGTGCAGTTCGAAAGCGCCGGAAAAATTTCCGGCGAAGCCATGCATGAGAAGCGGCCCACCGACGGCAAGGCGCACCTCGTCACCAACGCGGCCTGCTTCGGCTGCACCATTGCCTGCGGCCGCATCTCGAAAATCGACGAGACCCATTTCTCGGTCAAGAACAGCCCGAAATACTGGGGTGCGTCGGGTGGCCTGGAATACGAAGCTGCGTGGGCGCTGGGTGCCGCCAACGGCGTGGGCGACCTGGAAGCACTGCAATACGCGAACCTCTTGTGCAACGAGCACGGCATGGATCCGATTTCCTTCGGCGCCACCGTCGGCGCGGCGATGGAGATGCAGGATCTCGGCATCATCACCAAAGAACAGATCGGCGTCGATGCCCAGTTCGGCTCGGCCGAGGCGTTGTGCAAGCTGGTCGAGATGACTGCAAAGGGCGAGGGCTTCGGCAAGGAACTCGGCCTCGGCAGCGCGCGCCTGTGCGCCAAGTACGGCAGGCCGGAACTGTCGATGAGCGTCAAGGGCCAGGAATTCCCGGCCTACGATTCGCGCGGCATCCAGGGCATGGGCTTGGCCTATGCGACCTCCAACCGCGGCGCTTGCCATCTGCGCGGCTACACCGTCGCTTCCGAGGTGCTGGGCATTCCGGTCAAGACCGATC
>JBDTSU010000370.1:0-3803 GCA_039930965.1 Betaproteobacteria bacterium | reverse complement strand
GATTCACGGCTCGCCCGCGCCGGCCTCACGCAGCGGCTGATCCAGCCAGTAGCGTTGCTGCGCTTCGCGAAATGCGCTCACGGCGGGGGCCGTTCCCGCGACAAACTTGACGGTGATGGCGCCGAGGTAGTCGGTGCGGCGAACCGGAATATTGCGCACGGCGTAGCGTTCCATCACGGCGCCGTTGGGATGCCGGAAGCGGCTGCGATAGCCGACCGGCACCAGCGCCACCGCCGGCGCCACGGCGTCGATGAAGGCATCGGTGGACGATGTGCGGCTGCCATGGTGCGGCACCACCAGTACATCGGCCTTCAGCATTGAAGGATCATCGCGATAGCGGGCGAGCAGTTGCGCTTCTGACGGCTTTTCGATGTCGCCGGTCATCAGGATGGTACCGCCGGGCGCGCTGATCTTGAGCGTGCAGCCCAGGTCATTGGTCTTGACTGCCGCGTTCGCGTAGGCCTCGCCCGTCGGATGGAGGATGGCGAAGTCCACGCCGTCCCATCGCCAGCTGTCGCCGGCCTTGCATGTCCGCAATCCTTGCGCCGTTTCCAGGCCTTCGCTGCCGGCGTCCATCGAAGTCATCACCCAGGCGGGTTTGCGCGCATCGATCACCGAGCGGGCACCGCCGCTATGGTCGTCATCGGCATGCGTGATGATCAGCGCATCGAGTTCGCGAATCCCCTCGCCGCGCAGGAACGGCACCACGATGCGGTTGCCTGAATCGGCATCCGGATTCCATCGCGGGCCGGTGTCATACACCAGGCTGTGATGTGCGGTTCGCACCACCGTGGCCAGCCCCTGGCCGACATCGAGCAGATGCACCCACAGCTCGCCTTCGCGCGGGCCCGCCGGCAGCACCAGGAACATGGGCAACGCAAGCACCGCGCCGGCGGCGCGCAAGGGCGCGCCGCGCGGCGCGAGCAGCCACATCACGCCCAGCAGCGCGAGCGCGGCCGCCCACAGCGGCGGCGCATGCGATTGCCAGACGGCATTGGGCAGCTCGGCCAGCCACGCCAGCGCCACATAGCAGAACTGCATCACCAGGTGTGCCGCGTGCAGGATCCAGTCCACCGGCACGGCCTGGCCGGCCACCGCGCCCAGCAGCGTGATCGGCACGACGATCAAGCTGACGACCGGGATGGCGAACGCGTTCGCGATCGGCGAAATCACCGACACTTCCTGGAACAACGCGAGGGTCATCGGCAGCAGGCCGAGCGTCACCGCGATCTGTGTCTTTACGGCGCCGGACAAGGCGGTGGCAACGCCGGTACGCTTGGCGGTGACGTAGAAAATCATCGCGACCGCGCCGAAGGACAACCAGAATCCCGGCGCGAGCACGGCCCACGGGTCCATCAAGACGACCGCCAGCAGCGCCCAGGCCAGTATTCGCGATCCCGAGATGCCGCGGCCGGACCACAGGGCCGCCGCGATGACGGCCAGCATGAAAAACGTGCGCTGCGTGGGCACCGAGAAGCCCGCGATCAACGCGTAACTCAATGCCGCCACCGCGCCCGCGAGCGCCGCCGCGCGTTGTGCGGGCAGGCGCAACACCAGCATCGGCACGCGCGCCCACAGGCGGAAGGCCAGCCAGTAGATGAGGCTGGCGACCATGGTGATGTGCAAGCCGGAGATCGACATCAGGTGCCCGGTGCCGGTCCGCCAGAACACCTTCCATTGATCCGGCGGGATGGCGCTCTGCTCGCCGATGGCCAGCGCCACCAGCACGCCGCGATACGGCTGGTCGGCGAGTGCCGTCAGCATCTGGTCGCGAATGGTCATGCGCATGCGGTCGACGCGATACAAGAAGCCGGTTGCCGGCACGGACTGTTTTTCGTTGATGCCCTTGACGCGGATATAACCGGTCGCACGAATATCGCGCTCCAGCGCCCACGCCTCGAAATCGAAACCGTGCGGATTCATCGTGCCGTGCGGACGGCGCAACCTGACGGTCAGGTGCCAGCGTTCACCCGGGGTCAACAGCGGCGGCGGCGTGGTCTCTTCGTTGTTGCGATGGGTCTCCGCATACCAGGAAAGCGAGAGGTGGCGCGGAATGGCGGCACCCGCCGTCAGGGTGGTTTCAACATCAAATTCGAAGCGCGTGCCGCGATCCGTCACGCGCGGCAGGCTGGCGATGGCGCCGACCAGCTCCACGTCGCGGCCTTCCCAATCGCGCGGCAGCTCATCGGCGAGGCGGGTTCCGGCGCGCCAACCCGCCCACGCCACCCCAAGGGCGATGCAGGCCGTGGCGAGGATCGCATAGCGGCCGGTTCGAACCACCTTGCCCGGCGCCTGTCTTAACAGCCATGCGAGCAGAAGCATCACCCACGGCACCGGCCACCACCAAAGTTCCGGTAACGCAGCTTGTTGCTGCAACCAGAAAATACCTGCGAGGAACCCGAGGATTGCGATGCGCACGTGCCGCCTTCTTATTGCGACGCCTCGCGCCGATTACCGGCAAAATAACGAACGACGCTGCCTTTCGCTGACACTCCCGTTGAAAAAATTCCTCAAGAACAAGCTTCCCCGCCCCGAAAGCATCACCGACAATCGCTATCTTCGGTTCCTGAACCCGTGGCTTTCCCATCCGCGGTTATGGCATCTACATCGGCGGGCGGTTGCGCTCGGAATCGCCGTCGGACTCGTCACCGGCCTGATCCCGGGACCGATCCAGATGCTGGTCGCCGCGCTCATTGCGATCCCCCTGCGCGCGAATGTTCCGGCCGCCATGTTCGCGACGCTTTATACCAATCCGCTGACCTTTGTGCCGCTGTACATGCTGGCCTACCAGGTCGGCAGCCTGGTGACGGGCCACCAGGGTCCGGTGGTGTTGCCGCCGGACATCGCCTTCAGCGCGAGCGGATTATGGAATGCCGTCCCCGAGCTGTTCCACTGGTTCCTGTCACTCGGCGACACCCTCCTGATTGGCCTCGCCATCCAGGCCGGCCTGACCGCCGTTTGTGGTTACGTTGCGACGCTGATAATCTGGCGCATCGTGGTGACCCGCCGCTGGCGTGGCCGGCACCGCACCCCCAACGGAGCGCACACGCATTCATGAAGCCCGACTACTGGAACGACGCCTGCATGCATCTCGGCAAGCGCTGCAAGGTGATGAAGAAACTCATCAAGAGTTACCCCGAGGCGCAGTTGCGCACGCGGGGTGATCCGTTTCAGACCCTGGCGCGCGCCATTGTCGGCCAGCAGATCTCGGTGAAGGCGGCGCAGTCGGTATGGAACAAGACCGTCGATGTCGTTGGCCGGATCACGCCGAAGAACATGCTGGCCGTCACCCCCGAGCAGCTTCGCGGCGCCGGCAATTCGCGCCAGAAAATTGCCTACATGCAGGATCTTGCCGCGCACTTTGCCGATGGCCGCATCAAGCCGCGCCGCTGGCACGCCATGGACGATGCAGACGTGATCGGCGAACTGGTGGAAGTGAAAGGCATCGGCCGCTGGACGGCGGAAATGTTCCTTATTTTCTATCTCATGCGCCCCAACGTATTTCCGGTCGACGACATCGGCCTGATCCGCGCCATCGAAAGGCACTTTCACGATGGCGATCGCCTCAGCAAGGCCGAGGTGCTGGCGTACGCGGAGCGCTGGGCGCCGTGGAATACGGTGGCGACGTGGTATCTGTGGCGGAGCCTCGATCCGATTCCCGTCGAGTACTGACGCTAACGACCCTCTGATCAGGTCCTTCGACAGGTTCAGAGCCGGCCCCCGCATCATTGAAGCGGGGGACGAACGGTAACTTATTAGCTCCGTTCGTGGAACGTGAGGCAGGGTTTCGTCGCGCATGCACG
>JBDTSU010000369.1:0-3830 GCA_039930965.1 Betaproteobacteria bacterium | reverse complement strand
GAAAAGAAGGTCACAAATTACGAGCTGACCGCGCGCGCGCGCGACGGCAAGGAAACGGTGGTGTCCTACAACGCGACAACTTTCTACGACCGCAACAGGAACCTGCAGGGCGTGTTCGCCGCCGCGCGTGATGTCACCGAAAGAAAACGTCTCGATCAGGTACTGCAGGAAAAAAACATCGAGCTGGAGAGCGCCAAATCGGTGGCGGAAAAAGCCAACTACGCCAAGTCGGACTTCCTGTCGAGCATGAGCCATGAGCTGCGTTCGCCGCTCAATGCCATTCTTGGCTTTGCCCAGTTAATGGACACCGCCGAGCCACCGCCAACGCCCACCCAGAAGGAGAATGTCGCGCAGATTCTTCAGGCGGGTTGGCATCTGCTGACCCTGATCAACGAGATCCTTGATCTGGCCAAGGTCGAGTCCCGGCAGGTGCCGCTGTCGGAAGAGCCGGTGTTACTGGCCGAAGTCTTGCTCGAATGCCAGGGCATGATCGAACCGCAGGCACAACAGCGCGGCATCAAGCTGGCGTTTCCACGGTTCGACGTCCCCGTCTTTGTCCGTGCCGATCGGACCCGGTTGAAGCAGATTCTTATCAACCTGCTTTCCAACGCGATCAAATACAACACCCGGCAGGGAACGGTCGAAGTGACGTGCGCCGAAAGTTCTCCGGAGCGAATGCGCATCAGCATCAGGGACTCCGGCGCGGGCTTGCCGGCCGAAAAGCTGGTGCAACTGTTTCAACCATTCAATCGTCTTGGGCAGGAGGCCGGCGGCGAGGAAGGCACCGGCATCGGCCTGGTGGTCGCCAAGCGACTGGTCGAATTGATGGGGGGAACCATGGGCGTGGAAAGCACCGTCGGCGCAGGAAGCGTGTTCTGGTTCGAACTCAGGCAGGCGGCCGAGCCAAAGCATGTGGTAACGGCAGTCGACGTGGCGACATCGCCGCAATCGCGTGCGCCGCACGGAACCCGGCTGCAAACTCTTCTATATGTCGAGGACAACCCGGCGAACCTCAAACTGATGGAACAAATCATCGCGCGGCACCCCAGTCTTCGTCTGCTGACCGCCTCGGATGGGAAAAGCGGCGTCGAGATTGCGCGCGTATCCCAGCCGGATGTGATCCTGATGGATATCAATCTGCCGGGTATCAACGGTTACGAGGCGTTGAAACTCCTGCGCGCAAACCCGGCCACGGCGCATATCCCGGTCATGGCCGTGAGTGCCAATGCCATGCCGCTTGACGTCGACCGGGGCCTGAAGGCGGGATTCTTCCGCTACCTCACCAAACCGATCAAGGTCAACGAATTCATGGATGCGTTGAATGTGGCGCTGGAAGCGGCGGCTACGCCGGCAGATACGAACGATTGATTCCAACAGTAAAGGCACGACGAATTTCATGTTCAGTCCGCCTGATGTTCTCCACGGCAAAATTCTGATCGTAGACGATCAGCAATTCAATATCACGCTGCTCGAGCGAATGCTGCGCGGCGCCGGCTACGATTCGATCATGTCCACCACCGATCCCACCATGGCCTGCATGCTTCACGCGGAGAATCAATTTGACTTGATCCTGCTTGACCTGCAGATGCCGGGCATGGACGGCTTTGAGGTGATGGAGCACTTGAAGGAAATCGAAACGGACGGCTATATTCCGGTGCTGGTGATTACCGCCCAGCCGGAACACAAACTGCGCGCGTTGAATGCCGGGGCAAAGGATTTCATCGGCAAACCGTTCAATCTTCCCGAGGTATTGATCCGCGTTCACAACATGCTCGAAGTCCGCTTGCTGCACCTCGAAACGAAGCGGCTGTACGAGCAAGTCGTTGCGGAACAAAAGGTGTCGGAGCGATTGCTGCTCAATGTGCTTCCCGAGTCGATTGCCGAGCGCCTGAAAGGGCGGCCCATCATCGCGGACGATGACTTCACGGAAGTCATCGCCGACACGTTCGCGGACGTGACCGTCTTGTTCGCGGACATCGTCGAATTCACCAGATTTTCCGAAGGCGTGAGCGTCGAAGTCCTGCTGAGCGTGCTCAATGATGTCTTCTCCCGCTTTGACCGTATCGCCGACGACCGGGGCCTCGAAAAAATCAAGACCATCGGTGATTCCTACATGGTCGCGGCCGGACTGCCCATCGCCGTGCCGGACCATGCGATCCGCGGCGCGAACATGGCGCTCGACATGATTGATGCGATGAACCACTTCAATGAGCATAGCCGCCACAAGTTGAACGTGCGCATCGGTATCGATTCAGGTGCCGTGGTGGCCGGCATTATCGGCAAGCGCAAATTTCTCTATGACCTGTGGGGCAACGTGGTCAACACGGCCAGCCGCATGGAGTCTCATGGCGTGCCCGGCAGAATTCAGATTACCGATGCCACCCGCCAGCGATTGGGCGCGCCGTTCAGGTTCGAAGCGCGCGGCCTTATCGACGTCAAGGGAAAGGGCGAGGTGAATACCTGGTTCCTGACCGGCCGGGACGGTGACGCGCGGGCCTCCCGCACCCTGAAGAAGACTGGCCCGCAGCCGGTCGCCGCCATGGTATCTCTTTCCGGCTAAACCTTTCGCCAACCATCGCCCAGGCCATTCAGCCCAGATCTTGGGCCTGTGCCGTTTCACCCAACTGCTGGCGACGGTATTCCTTGCGTTTCATGTCGAGATAGTCGGCCTGCTCCATCTCGTGCAGCTGCCGCGGATAGCGTTCGCTCGCCGTAAACCAGTCGTTGATGCGTTTTTCGAAGCGGACATTCTGTGGCACCGCCAGCGCACCGAGGAACGCATCGATGGCGATGTAATAACGCATGGTATTGCGTTCAACCAGTCCGCGCATGCCGTCGATGTAGGCCGGCTGGCCGTCCGCATCGCGGCCGGTCACGGTAAAGCCGACCTTGACCCGGCCGACCGTATTGAAGTAGGCCAGCATGGCGATCTTTCCGGTCATGCCGTAGCCGTAGGCGTAGGAGAGATGCAGGAAGGTGGTGCCGTCGGGCAGCGGCACGGCTTCAAGCGCGATGCGATAGTCGCGCGTGCTGAGCGGCCCGTCCGCTGCCGTCAGCAGCACCCGCAGGTAATCGGCGGTCTGGTCGGTAAGCTGCCACGCAAAGGCCAGCCGATAGGAATCGCCGAGCGGCTGGTCAACTTTCTTGCCGACATTCATCAGCAATGCCGTGGCCTGCGCGTCCTGGCGGGTTTTGCAGTACTTGGTGTTCAGATGCAAGTTTAATATTTCGCACCAGCCCTGCGGCGCGCCGAGCGCCTGGCGCACTGTTTCAAACGGGAAAGGGACGACGGCATGGATATCACCCTTTACCGCGTCCGACGTTTGACTGGACGTCATGACCAGCGGCCGACGGAACGGGTTGCTGGCCAGTTGATCGCGCATCACCAGATGCTGTGCCCGCAGCGCGCCAGCGGGACCGCCCTCCGCGCCGTCGCCGCCGGGCACTGCCGCGGCGGCCGGCGTGAGGCCGGTCGCCAGCCAAAGCAGCAGCGCAGCCAGCATGAGGAAAACATACGGGACCACCGCGCCGCGCGGCGGGTTGGTCATTGGCCGAGACCGTCTGGGCGAATCGTTCGTCAACATGTCAATGTTCCCCGGTTTTCATAGCCAGTAGACCCAGATTCGGGCGGCCTGTTCCTTAACGCGCATACCCAGAGAGCGTGTACGCCACGTTTCGGTTGTAATCTGGCTCGATGCCGCCAGGTCTTTGTCGAACATGGCCTTCATCTGCGCGCCGAATTCCGCGCCCAGAACAACGGCATTGACTTCATCGTTGTGCAGGAAGCTCCGCCAATCGAGGTTGGTCGAGCCGATCGTCGACCATACGCC
>JBDTSU010000368.1:0-3853 GCA_039930965.1 Betaproteobacteria bacterium | reverse complement strand
TCGTACTCCGCCGGGCCCTTCGACAGGCTCAGGACAGGCTCTGCGCACTCGATAGATTTGGCCGGACACAAGGCAAGCCCCTCCTTACCGTATAGGAGAAAGCGTAGCAAAAGCCGCACTGGCCATTGGCTGGCTCCTCTCTCACGTTCACGGGAGAGAGGCCGGGAGAGAGGGGGAAGCAGGGTTTCCGCACCGCCCGTGTGGATGCGACGCGAAGCAAGCCGATCGGGCGCTTTCACTGCTCGACCTCACTACTGAACTTGTCCGGCGGCCCTTCCCTCCAAACGCGGCGCGCGCGCCCCGAATACTTGATCCGAGGTTCCCGGGCCTTCCAAAATCCTGTCAGCCAAGCGCCCGCTTGAAATGAGGCATTCGCCTATTGCGGCTCAGCGCCAATGAACGCACCGTCAGTGGTATCTCATTCACTTGTTGGGGGTGCGGCATGCTCGACTATTCGATACTGGATCCCGAAGGCGTGTTGGTGCTCAAGCCGGATGCGCCGTTAAAGCAGGAAGACTTCGCCGGTCTAAGCGCGACCGTCGATGCGTATCTGGCCAAGCACGAAACACTGCATGGCGTGTTGGCCTATGCGAAGAGCTTTCCGGGGTGGGAAGGCGTGAAGGGGTTTACGGCCCATATGCAATTTGTGCGCAAGCACCGCACCAAGGTGGGACGCATCGCCGTGGTGACGGATAGCGTGGTGGCCGATGTCGTGGAATCCATCGCCAAGTTCTTTACGCCGGCGGAAGTCAAGCGATTTGATTTTGCGGAATATGACTCCGCGCTGGCGTGGGTGAAGGCGTAAGAACACCCGCAGAACACGGCTTGCTTGCGGGTCCAGCAAGCAAGCCATTTACTCCGTCATTCCCGCAAGGCGTGAACCTGGTGGCACTTTTGGAAATCACCGGGTCTCGCGCTGCGCGGGAATGACGTAGTGCTTAATCAGAGCTTTCCTAATCAATCGGCCAACCCACATCCTTCACCACCGCACCCGCCTTCTTTTCAGCCCACTTGTCATAGTCTTTGGAAAACTCGCCCCACTGCGCCAATGCGAGCGCGGCAGACTTTTGGGCCAATTGAACAATCTCCTTCCGCCATGTCGTCCTGGCGGCAAATTGCGCCATGGCATCGACGGAATCCGCGCCGAATCGTGTGGCGCCACGCATATGTCCCCAGGCCGCGACCTCGGCCATGGTTCGAACCACATCCGTGAGCGCCTTGCGCTTGCCATCAAGGGCTCGCAGATTCACGCGGTCCGTCGTCGGTTGAAGTTCCCGGATCACATATGAACGCTTGCCCGCGCCGACGGAGCCGAGCAGTGCCGGCGGAATGGCCTGGGTAATCCGCTCCACCCAGTCAACGCGTTCGCCCTCGCTTTTCCAGGCGGGCTGCGCGCGTCTGATTGCGGCCGCAAGCGCGGAGGGACCGGCGAATTTGACGTCGATCAGGTAGCGCCCGTCCTCCGTGCCCGTGCCACGCACCAGGACCACATATCGTTCCAGCCCCAGGCTGCCGTTACCCGCGATCCGCCGGGCGATGGCGAGCGGCTCGAAGAAGGCGGGGCTGTTACGGGTGCTCGCGAATGCCGACAGGATGGATTCGGCGCGCGCCTTGTCGTCGGCGGAAGCCGGCAACGCGTGCTCACCATCGGCGATGATGTCGATCTTTCCTTTATTCCGTTCTGTGCGGCGTTGAACCAGATCGATCCGATGCCGGTTCTTGAGGCTCTGCAACAGGCTTTTGACGGGGCCGGTGGCGGTCGAGCGCTCCACCCAGCGCGGCTTGGTCGTCATGAGCGCGGCGGTGTAGGTCTCCATAAAGGCCGTCACCAACACGTCGGCTTTCTTGCTGCCGATCTTCAAGTATTTCGCGCCGACGTGAATGCTCGACAGGAATCGCAGCACATCGAATGTCAGCGGGGCGACACAGGCCTCATCGAAATCGCTGAGATCAAAATAGACCAGCCGGTTGTCGGCCTTGTAGCTGCCAAAGTTTTCCAGGTGCAGGTCACCGCAGGCAAGCACTTTCGGGGCGCCGGCAAGCGAAGCCGGCATCGCCAGCGTCTGGTAGAACAACGGCGCGGTGCCTCGAAAAAACGAAAAGGGATCATCGCGCAGCGCCTTCAGCTTGAGCTTGAGCCGCTCGGGTTCCCGCCCGCGGTTGTAATCGAGAATCGCCTTGGTGGTTGCGTGCATGGCGCACATGGCTTTCACCTACCTGGAAGTGCTTAACGGAATTGTCCGATGCTCAATTTGACCACAGGACCCGCCGGGCAATCTTCGGCCTGGTGCCGGCGATGTTACCGGGCGCGATAGTGGGACGTTGCGCGTGCGCCCGTGGAGCGGAGCTGATGCAATGTTCGGAATCTTTCTTGGCTCATATAATTCCAATTGGATTCATTGCATCGCGATTCGGCCAAAACTTGGACCCCGGCCTCCGCCGGGGCGACAGGCGAGCAGTCTAATCATGGGCAATTTTCAGCTTGATTGCCACCGCGAGCAAGCGTTTGTCACGCGTAAAGAGTCGGCTCTTGTCCAGCAGCGCAGACGCAAGCAGGTGTGCATCAATCAACCCGATACCCAGTCCCATCAGCTTCCTGCTTTCAACTATGTGAAGCAGCTCGTTCCCGTCGGCAACGGTGGCCTGCGGAAGGTCGGCCAATAGCTGCAGGATTTCGGCGCGGGGCTTGAGATTGCCTAAGGCAAGCTCTCCGCGAACAAAGGGGTGCATGGCCACACGATCATCCGAGAGCAATTCGACCAGCACACGATCACGGGACCGGAAATGATCGACCCAGACAGAAGTATCGACCAGGATCATGCCGGATGGCGGCGACGCGGAGCGACTTTCAGCGCCTTCTGTGTGCCGCCCAAACGCGCCAGGCGCCGGGCACTCTCACGCTGAATCAGGGCCTCCAATCCATCGTGAACCAATCGCGTCCGTTCCGTCACGCCGGTGATGCGTGCCGCCTGGGAAAGCAGATCGTCGTCGATATTGATGGTTGTGCGCATGATTGGGCCTATTCGGTTTTGCAGGATGAGGAAATCATATCATCATAATCGTCATCATATGGTGACGATCTTGATGCGCCAATTGAACCACTGACTCTGCGGCCTCAGCAAGGGGGTGAAGCAGGGATTTCGACGGGCATGCGCGGAGCCTGTTGAACGGCTACCTGATGCATCGGATAGTGCGCCCTGCAAGGGAGGCGGGGATTCCGCGATGCATGCATCGCCCGTTGAACCGGCTGACCATGCGGGGCCAGCCGTGGGAGCGGACCCAGCCCAATCCTTCGTCGGACACAAAGCGCTTTTCGAGCAACCCGGATCGCTTCCCAGCCGATTTCATGTTTCAGTTGAGCACGGAGGCGTTCGCGCAATGGAGATCACAGATTGTGATTTCCAATTCCGGCGCCAGATGGGACTGCGCCGCTCGCCTTTCGCCTTTACGGCGCACGGTGCACTCGTGGCGGCCACCGTGCCTGGCCGTGCGCGCGCCGTGGAAATGAGCGTCCAGTGGTGCGCGCCTTCGTGCAATTGAGCGAGGTGCTGGCCACGCACAAGGACCTGGCCGCGAAGTTGGCCAAGCTGGAACGTCAGATCCAGGCGTTGGCATTGAAGCACGACACGCTGGCACAGAACACGCGCCTCCAGTTGAAGCAGGTGTTCGAAGCGATCCGCGAATTGATGGCGCCGCCCGATCCGCCGAAACGGCCGATCGGCTTCGTGACGCCGAATGAAAGCAAGACCGGCAAGAAGAGTCGCGCAAAGTAGGCGCGCCGCGCAACGCGGCGACAGCGCTAGTGCTGATGCAAACTTGAGCAAACTTGAGGGTCAGGCCTTGACTTTTGCCA
>JBDTSU010000367.1:0-3876 GCA_039930965.1 Betaproteobacteria bacterium | reverse complement strand
AAGCGCCGCTCCAACGTGGTGTTTCCGGTGAAGTCGGCCGCGAGATTGATCATGGCGACACTGCGCGCCGCGGCCAGCACGCGCACACGGTAGGTACTCCCGCGGGCGAGCGCGGCGGCCGGCGTGAGGGTAGCCACCGCGCCGACGGTCGACGCGAGCGCACTGGAAAAGCCGATGCAGTTCACGAAACCGTCGCTGGAGACTTGCAGCGTCTGCGTGCAGGCGCCGTCAGCCGTCTGCGTGGTGAGCGACGCGCCATCCATCGACGCGCTGAACGTCACCACAATGCTGGTGGAGAGGGAGACGCCCATTGCGCCGTCGGCAGGCGCGACCGACTGGACGGTGGTCTGCGCGTGCGCAATCGTGGCGAGCAGCCCGGCAAAGACAACAAACAGCCAACGGATGGCGACGACCATGGAGAATTTCTCCCGGGCCATGCGCCAGTTAAGCCGCAAGATTGCGGCGCGATTTGGCAGGCCGAAACCATCATAGCCCTGCAGACTGGCGGTCGGCAAGGCGGCATGCCGGAAGCAGGCGAACGGGAAACTCGGCAATTGTTATCCGCGCGAACAGCCACAAAAGGAATCAACATATTTAATCGCCGGATCAATACGAGCGGCAACGGCTATTCGCCCCACGCTCCAAGCATGTCGGGCTCGGCTCTGGGCGTGCCGAAGGGCCAGCCGTGCGATGCTGGCTCAAGTACTCAATTCAATCGCACCCTTCTGCCGTTGCACGGCGGCCGGCGGTTTGCCCACCACACCGGCGTCAGGGCCCGTCGCCGTTGGGTGAACTGCCGTGCGGGCAAACGTCAACCCACGCTCAGCGCCGTCACCGGGCAGATGGCAATGCAATCGCCGCAGCCGGTGCAGCAATCGAGCTCGATATGCAGCTGCGCGATGCCGCCCGGCGCCGGCGCGAAACGCAGCGCGCGTGTGTCACAGGCGTCGCCGCAGAGGCGGCATTCCACGCCGTGCCGGGTGAGGCAGGCGTCGCTCACTTTCACCCGCCAGGGAAAGGGTTCCGGTATTTCAGCCGGCGCGATGGCGGCGGTCTTGCATGTGCGCGCGCAATCGCCGCACAGGCTGCATCCCGCTTGCGTGAAATCGATGATCGGGAAGCCGCCGTCACCGGTTTTCAGCACCTGGCGCGGGCAGGCGGGCACGCAGTCGCCGCAGCGGGTGCAGCGTTCCGTGAACACCGATTCGGGCGTCACCGCCCAAGGCGGACGCAACGGCGCGTGCGTATCGGCCCGCAGCCGGCCGCGCAGGAAATTGCGTTTCTTAATGTCCATCAAGTTTTTGCAAATGATATGACGGTGGGTCCGCCGCGGTTGATATTCGTCAAAAGTGTACCGCTTTGTCCGGGTAAGGTAATCGCACGCACCTTTATTGGGCATATTCATGAGCATTCTCGGCGCGGTGGTACGCGTTCGTCCCGAACACCTTCATTCAATCAAGTTTCGCCTCGAATCACTGCTGGGCGTGGAAATCGCGCTCGACCCCGGCGATGGCCGGCTGGTCCTGGTGATGGAGGACCTGGCCGACGACCAGTCCCCGCCGTCGGTGACCAGCGCGGCCGCCACGCTCACCGCCATTGCCTCGTGGCCCGAGGTGCTGAGTACCTCGCTGGTTTACGAATATTCGGGGCCGGACGCGCCGCCGCTGGTCACCGATGACATGAGCGACTTTCGTGCCTGGCGCGGCAATCCCGCCCGCGGGCCGGACCATTTCACCGACACGCCGGCACTGCAGGCCAACAACACGGAGATCATCGTATGAACACGACCCGCCGAGATTTTCTCAAGACCCAGGCGCTCATCGCCACTGCCGCCGCGGCAGGTATTCCGCTCGCCGGCGAGGCGCAGGAAAAGGCCGGCCCCGCCAGGACCGCCGCCGATGTCGGCGTGCGCTGGGACAAGGCGCCATGCCGCTTTTGCGGCACCGGCTGCTCGGTGATGGTGGGTGTACAGGATGGCCGGGTGGTGGCCACCCAGGGCGACCCGGACGCGCCGGTGAACCGCGGGCTCAATTGCATCAAAGGCTATTTCCTGTCGAAGATCATGTACGGCAAGGACCGCCTGACCACGCCGCTGATGCGCAAGAAGGACGGCAAGTACGACAAGGGTGGCGAATTTGTGCCGGTGAGCTGGGACGAAGCCTTCGACCTGATGGCTGCCAAGTGGAAGGAAGCGCTGAAGAAGGACGGCCCCGGCGCCGTCGGCATGTTCGGCTCCGGCCAGTGGACGATTTTTGAGGGTTACGCCGCCGCCAAGCTGTGGAAGGCAGGCTTCCGCTCCAACAACCTCGACCCGAACGCGCGCCACTGCATGGCCAGCGCCGTGGCGGGCTTCATGCGCACTTTCGGCATCGACGAGCCGATGGGTTGCTACGACGACATCGAGCAGGCCGATGCATTCGTGCTGTGGGGCTCGAACATGGCCGAAATGCATCCGGTGCTGTGGAGCCGCATCACCGATCGCCGGTTGTCGAACCCGAATAGCAAGGTGGTGGTGCTGTCCACGTTCGAGCATCGCAGCTTTGACCTGGCCGACAGCGGAATTGTTTTCGCCCCGCAGACCGACCTCGCGATCCTCAATTACATCGCCCACTACCTGATCGTCAACAAGAAGGTCAACACCGAGTTCGTCAAGCAGCACGTCAACTTCAAGAAAGGCGCCGACGACATCGGCTATGGCCTCAGGCCCGCGCACGCGCTGGAAAAGGATGCCAAGAGCAACGGCTATCCAGGTGCCGACGGCAAGCCCAAGGGCAATCCCAACGACTCCACGCCGATGACTTTCGACGAATACGCCAAGTTCGTCTCCGAATACACGGCCGAGAAGGTGAGCCAGCTTTCCGGCGTGCCGGTGAAGCAGCTCGAGGACCTGGCCAAGATCTACGCGGACCCGAAAGTGAAGGTGATGTCGCTGTGGACCATGGGCTTCAACCAGCACTCGCGCGGCACCTGGGCCAACAACATGATTTACAACATTCACCTGCTCACCGGCAAGATCGCGCAACCGGGCAACAGCCCGTTCTCGCTCACCGGCCAGCCGAGCGCCTGCGGCACCGCGCGCGAAGTGGGGACGTTCTCGCATCGCCTGCCGGCCGACATGGTGGTCACCAATCCCGAGCATCGCAAGATCACCGAGGCCATCTGGCAGTTGCCTGAGGGCACGCTGAACGACAAGATCGGTCTGCACGCGGTCGCGCAAAGCCGCGCACTGAAGGACGGCAAACTTAAGTGCTACTGGACCAGCACCACCAACAACATGCAGGCCGGGCCGAACATCAATGGCGAAATTCTGCCGGGCTGGCGCAACCCGGAGACTTTCATCGTGGTGAGCGATGCCTATCCGACGGTGAGTGCGATGGCGGCCGACCTCATCCTGCCCTCCGCCATGTGGGTCGAAAAGGAAGGCGCCTATGGCAACGCCGAGCGGCGCACCCAGTTCTGGCGCCAGCAGGTCGCCGCCCCGGGCCAGTCGCGCTCGGACGTGTGGCAGTACGTGGAATTCTCCAAGCGCTTCAGGATGGAAGACGTGTGGCCGGCCGAGCTGCTGGCCAAGAAACCGGAATACAAAGGCAAGACCCTGTTCGATGTGCTCTACAAGAACGGCAAGGTCAACAAGTATCCGGTGGCGGACCTGGCGAAAGTCAACGGCAAGTACATCAAGGGCTACACCAACGACGAAGGCAAGGCGTTCGGCTTCTACTTGCACAAGGGCTTGTTTGAAGAGTATGCCGAGTTCGGCCGCGGCCACGCCCATGACCTCGCGCCATTCGATGCCTATCACGAGAACCGCGGCCTGAGATGGCCGGTGGTGGACGGCAAGGAAACGCTGTGGCGCTTCCGCGAAGGCTATGACCCGTA
>JBDTSU010000366.1:0-3882 GCA_039930965.1 Betaproteobacteria bacterium | reverse complement strand
GCCGCCAACGCGAGAAAATCGTTGGCCTTGAGTTCGTCGTACAGCGCCTGGTAGTCCTGCGCGCCGCGGCTGTCGGGCGCGTGATTGAACACGTCGGTTTCCGCGAACGGACTTTCCGCCAGTGAAACACTTTCGGCAATGCGCGTCTCGCACACATCGCTGCCGAATCGCTCACGAAATGCCTTGTCGATCTCCCAGGACATCTTGCGGCGGGAATCGAAACGGGTGAGGACGTAGCGGCGCTCGATGCGTTTCTTCAGCACCGGGCCCAGCGCATTGAGTGTCTTCTCAACCTGCAAGGCTCCTTTGACGGAGAGGTAATCCGCCGACACCGGCACCAGGACTTTATCCGCCGCGAAGATCGCCGACAGCGACAGCACGCCCAGCAACGGGCAGCAATCGATGATCACCGGCCGGACGCCGTTCAGGTTCTCCCGGATCAGCGCCAGCTTGAGGCGATTCAGGACGTTGGGTCCTTTGCCGAACTGCGTGTCGACTTTCGCCAGTTCCAGATGGGCAGGTATCAGGCTCCAATGGCGGTCGGTCTGGCGGACCAGATCGGTCAGCGGCTTGTTATCGCGAAAGAATGCGTAGATGCTGGCGTCGCTCGCCGCGACGTCAAGGCCGCTCAATCCGGAAAGGTGTGCCTGCGGATCGAGATCGATCGCCAGCGGCGCTTCACCCGCCCGCGCGAGCGCGGCAGCGAGATTGAGCGCGGTGGTGGTCTTGCCCACACCGCCTTTTTGATTGAAGACCGTGATACGAGGCATGATTTTCGTTGGCCAAAAGGATCGGAACGCACCGCAGACTGTGCCGGCGCAAGTTGTCAATTCGTTTACAACGCATAATTATCACGAAATCATGCATTTAGCAATGTTTCCTCAAGTTTGGGTGGAGAGAACCCACCTAACTTCTGGTGTGCCACTCTGGCAAAGCGAAAATTTCCCGCGACAAATGGTTCGGCTTGCAGTTTGTTGAAATTCTCGGTATTCACAGATTTCGTGCTCTCGACCGGGCACTTCTCCCTTTGAAAAAGGGAGACTGAGAGGGATTGGCGGCGGTTGTGACACGACGACGACAGAAAATCTCCCTCAGTCCCTCTTTAGAAAAGTGGGAAGTACTCAGCAATTACCACTACGTGCGGTGACATCTCGAAACTCGCCAGACTGCTAGCGCGCGGCTCACGGCATCGGCGGCACCACCGCCAGCCAATCGACATCGTCGGCGGGATCACCCATCGGCCTGCCGGCATCGTTCAGTTGATGGGCAAATCGCTTGGCCATCAATTCGAGCTGGTCGGTAAATATGCCATCGACACCGAGTGCCAGCAGTTCAGCCAACCGGTCCGGTTCATTGACGGTGTAGGTCATGACCCGGAAACCTTTGCCGTGAAACAGGCGCACCAGATCGGCGGTGATGTGTTCGTGATGACAATGCAGGGACACGCAGCCCAGGTCTTCCAGCCGGGGCAGGTGTTCCGCCAATGGTACTTTGACCAGCAGGCCCAGTGGCAGGTCGGGTGCCGCCGCGCGCGCGGCCTGCAAGGCATCGAGGCTGAACGACGACACCAGCGGCTTCACAAAACGGTCGCGCCACAATTCGACGCATAACTCGGCGACCATCCTGCCGGTTTCGGCTTCACGGCCCGCGCAGGGTTTGATTTCGACATTGGCCATCATGCCGAGCCCATGCAGATACTTCGCCACGGCGGTGAAATGCGGGATATGTTCGCCGCGGAATGCCCCGCTGTGCCAGGCGCCGGCATCGAGCGTTTCCAGTTCGGCCATGGTCTTGTCCGCCACGCTTCCCCGGCCGTTGGTGGTGCGTTCCAGCGTGGAATCGTGCATCAGGATGGCCACGGCATCACCGCTCAACTTGACATCGAATTCAACCGCCGCATACGAATGTGCGTGCCCGGCCTGGATGGCCGCGAGCGTATTCTCCGGCGCATGCACGCCGCCGCCGCGGTGCGCGAACAGCGTCGGGTACGGCCAGCTTGCCTTGTTGGGGTTGCCGGGGAGAGTCGTCATTTTCTTTGCCTCAAAGGATGGATACAAACAGCGATCGCAACAGCAATATTGCGCCGATGGCGTAGCCCGCCGCCAGTACGTCATCAAACATCACGCCGAATCCCCCCTTGATGCGGCGGTCGGCCCAACGAATCGGCCAGGGCTTGACGATATCAGCCACCCGGAACAGCAAGAACGCAATCAGCCACCAGCCGATTGTTCCCGGGGTACAGGCCAGCACCAGCAGGAAGGCGGCGATCTCATCGATGACAATGCCACCGTGATCGGCCACGCCGAGTGCCCGGCCGGCAACGCCTGACGCCCAGATGCCCACCATAAAAAACAGCGCGGCGGCCGCGAGCACTGCCGGCGTGCCGCCGAGGCGCGCCAGCGCGAAAATCGGTACCGCCACTAGCGTCCCCCAGGTGCCCGGCGCCCTGGGCAGCAAGCCCGCGCCAAAACCGAACGCCAGCAAATGCGCGGGATGACTCCACAGGAAATCCTTGTCCGGCTTCAGTTGCTTCATGGCGAGAAATGATCAAAGCCGGCAGCCACGATCGGCATGGGTTCGCCGTGTTCATCGCGCACCTGCACGCGCGAATCACCGGTCCGCATTTTTCCGATACGCGTCAGCGCAACGCCGGTGTCCAGCGCGATGGCTTCAAGCGCTTTGCGATTGCCTTCGTCGGCGGTAAAGCACAGCTCGTAGTCGTCGCCGCCTGCCAGTGCACAGGCAATGCGAACGTCCAGGCCCATCGACAAAAGCACCGGTGACAGCGGCACTGCCGGCCAGTCGATGACCGCCGACAACCCGGACCGCTCGCAGATATGCGTGAGGTCCGCAACCAATCCGTCGGAAATATCGATGGCGGCATGGGCCGCATCGCGCAGCGCGCAGCCCAGCGCGTTGCGAGCGACCGGCCGGTGCAGGCGTTCCAGCGCGCGATCACGGACGGCGTCAGGCAACACCACCTCGCCGCGCAAATGCCTGAGCGCAAGCGCCGCGCCGCCGAGCGCGCCGGATACCCAAATATCGTCTCCTGCGCGCGCGCCATCGCGCCGCATGGCCCTGCCGGCGGGCACATCGCCGAAAACGGTCAGGGTCATCGACAACGGTCCGCGCGTGGTGTCGCCACCGATCAATTCCACGCCGCTTTCGTCGGCGAGCTGTACAAAGCCGCGCGAAAATCCCTCCAGCCACGCATGGTCGATTGCCGGTAGCGTGAGCGCCAGCGTGACGTAGCGTGGCGTCGCCCCCATCGCCGCCAGGTCCGACAGATTGACCGCCAACGCTTTGTGCCCCAATTTCTCCGGATCGGTATCGGCGAAAAAATGCGTGCCAGATACCAGCGTGTCGGTGGAAATGGCCAGTTCGCAGCCGTCGGCAACGGCAATCAGCGCGCAATCGTCGCCGACACCCAGCCTCGCGCGTGTGGCGGGACGCGTGAAGTATTTCGCGATCAGGTCAAATTCGGGCGTCATGAGCCTGGCGTCGGCGCAATATGGCCCTCCTATGAAAGAGGGGGGTTGGGGAGATTTTCGGTCGTCGACGATTTGTAACGACCGAAAATCCCCCTCAATCCCCCTTTTTCTAAGGGGGAAGTGAGAAGTGAAGAGCGCCTCTCACCCTTCATCGGGAACTTGCGTAAATTCTCAAGTCTTGGTCGAAGGCTTGGTCGAGACCGTGGTCACGCGCCGCGTCTTCGTCACGATCGTCGGCGCCCTGCCCGAGGCGCTCGGCTTGCGGGGGGACGCGGGCTTGCCGGCTTGCGTGGCCATTTCACCGGCACGCTCCTGTGCCGCCAATTTGTCCAGCACCCCGTTCACGTACTTGTGGCCGTCGGTGCCGCCGAACGACTTGGCCAGTTCGATG
>JBDTSU010000365.1:0-3889 GCA_039930965.1 Betaproteobacteria bacterium | reverse complement strand
CCGAGCATGTTTTCCATCAGCAGGTTGTCGTCGACGAAATTCTCGAAAGTCAGCCTGGATTTGACGACGAACTCGGTGGCCGCGATGGCATCGTCATCGGTGGAAATACCGATCACGCGGAACTGCTTTCGCGTATCGATTTGCGAAAGCCGCTGCAATGAGCTCATCTCCTGGCGGCAGGGGCCACACCAGCTTGCCCACACATTGATGATCAGCGGCTTGCCACGAAACGTCGACAGCATGCGCGGCGGACCACTAATAGAAAACATGCGTGCCTCGCGCAGTTGCCCGCCGACCGGCACCTCGCCCGGCGTGTCCGCCCGCGCCGCGGACGCGCACACCCACCAGCCGATGAAGAAAATCAGGAGGGTTCTCATCGGCCAAGTGTAACAAGGCGGCCGGATACGGTGAATCACGCACGGCCATCGCGCGCGCATGATCGCACTAGCCTGCATGCCGCTTCATCCACTCGCGCGCCAGCCGCCGCCCTTCGGCGATCTGTTCGGGCGTCATGCGCGCCTCGATCAGCTTTCGCGATTCGGTCGCGGCAGTGGCGGTCTTTTCGCTGTGCGCCTCGGCAATGCTGAACCACATGTGTGCCTGCAAGTCGCTCTGGTTCACGCCGCGGCCGGCGCCATACATGGAACCCAGGTTGTATTGCGCCACCACATCGCCTTGGGCGGCAGCCTTTTCGTACCACTCAAGGGCGCGATTGGCATCGGCCGCAACGCCCTGCCCCATGTCGTAAAGGTAACCAATCGCCGACTGGGCGCGCGCGTGGCCCTGCGCGGCGGCCTTCTCATACCAGGCCGCGGCGGTTCGCTGGTCCTGCGCGACACCGATTCCCTTGCCATGGCTTTCGGCGAGCTGGAACTGCGCCTGCACATGACCCTGCGCCGCGGCCTTGCTGAGCCATTGCAGCGCCTGTTGCGGATTCTGTGCCACGCCCTGCCCGGTTGCATAAGCGGCACCCAGCCGGTAATTCACCTCGGCGCGTTTCTCATTATCGAGGCTCGCCGCCAGGCGGGCGCGTTTACGCGCCGCCGCCGGCTCGCCATTGGCGATCGCCAGGCTCGACCAGACATAGGCGCTGACATCGTCACGCGGCACGCCGAGCCCTTTGGCGTACAGGTCGGACAGATTGTCCTGTGCCAGGGCGAATCCCTGCAATGCGGCGCGGCGATACCAGAGCTCCGCCTGCTGGGCGTCCCTCGCCACGCCCTGGCCCTTCTCGTAACGCACGCCGAGACTGTTCTCGGCGTCCGCATGGCCCTGCGCGGCAGCTTTGTAAAACCAGCTCACCGCATCGCGATAGTTCTGCCGGACGCCCTGGCCCTTGGCGAACATCGTGCCGAGGCGGAATTGCGCGGCCGCATCGCCGGCCAAAGCCAGCCTCTTGAACACCGGGAACGCTTTCGCGTAGTCGCGGCGATCGTAGGATTGCCGCGCCTCATCGAACTCGCCGGCGCCCGCCGGCCTCGCCATCGCCAGTGCCAGTACCGTGAGGCACGGCAGCACCAGCGTGGCAACGCGTCGAATCAGGGTCCGGGTCATGGCGGGTCGCGCGGGCAAGTGTTGGGCAATGTGAATTCGCCTGAAGGCCGGTTACGGCCCGTTCAGCCGGCGATCACACAATGATTGCCGACGGCGAACTCTAGTGTAGTGCTTCACTCTTGATGCGACTAATAAAAACGATGGATTTTTCGTCGAATCAAGGCGCAAAGCACAGCAATAGCCTGCTATTGCGAGCATTTGCAACGCCGAGTCGACGGAAAAGACGCGTTTTTAAGTCGCATTTAGGGTGAAGCACTACACTAGCATTGCGGCGTATCGCCGGCCATGCCTCGCCTTGCAGGGCGCCGGGCCAGCCGAATGGCGCCGACAGTTCCCTCACGCGTATCGCCGGCCTGCTGCCGGCGTGTCGCCATGCGTGTCGCCATGCGTGTCGCAATCAAGGCGGTGTGGACTTGGCCGGGCCCATGCGTGTGATCCACAACTGCACCAGCGTCAGGCCGACCGCCAGCACCGGCGGGCCGATGAACACGCCGATAAAGCCGAAGGCAATGACGCCACCAAATACACCCAGCACGATCAGCAGCAGCGGCAGATTGCTGGAACGGCTGATGAGGAAGGGTTTGACGAAGTTGTCGATGGTGCTGATGAACAGCAGCCCCCACAGGAACATGAAAATCGCCATGCCGGTCTGGCCGTGATACATCAGCCAGATCGACGCGCCACCCCAGATCAGCGGCGGCCCGATCGGCACCAGCGACAGGAAGAACGTGCCGACGCCAAGCAGGAACGCACCCGGCACGCCGGCGATCAGGAATCCGACCACCGCCACCAGCGCCTGCGCGAGCGCCGTGCCGAAAACGCCGTGCACCACGCCGGTCACGGTCTTCTGAATGGTCGCCAGCAGTTCGACTGCGAGCTCACCGGCGAGGCGATCGAGGATCTTGCGGATTGCGGCCATCAGCGACTCGCCATCGCGATAGAAGAAGAAACCGATGAAGGCCGCGACCACCATCTGCAGCAGCCCTTGCCCGACCGCTTTGCCGGTGCCAATCAGGAAACCGCGCGCCGGCTCGAGCAGCCCTTTGCTCTGCGCGGCCAGGCTTTCGCCGGACGCCGCGAGCTCGCGCCAGTACTGTGCCGCGAATTCTCCCACCAGCGGGACGCGCGCCACCCACTCGGGCGGCGCGATCGGACCGGCCTCCAGCACCGACTTGATGGTGTCCGCCAGCACGATGACATTGTCGGAAAGACTGGCCGCCAGCAGCAGCGAAGGCCCGATCACCAGCACCACCAGCAGCAGGCTCATCGCCAGCGCGCCAAGCGTCGCATTGCCCCACAGGATCTTGCGCAGCCGCACAAAGATCGGCCAGCTCGCCGAACACACCACCGCCGCGAACAGAATGGCCGGAATGAACGGATGCAGAACCATGTAGCAGCTGACGACAATGATGACGATCACGGCGAGCTGCGTGTATTGATGCAGCCGTTGCAGGACAGCCTTGGGCGAATCGTTGGCGGGATCGGTCATGCGGGAAAAGGCCTTCTTGTCAGTTGCGTATGAGTCATCGATGTGCAAAGGGGCAGGTGGTCCATTTCGGTGCGGGCCAGTTGCACGGCCGCGCGAATGCGTGAATGTGATGATGGCATCTTACGATGAACGTCACGGCAACGGGTTCAGCCCATCGGGCGTTGCCATAGCCCATTCAAATTTGCGCTGCAAAGTAGGTTGGGTTAGGCGCAGCCGTAACCCAACATGCAATCGTTCAACTCTGCAAATCTATTGGGTTACGTCGCTGCGCGTCTAACCCAACCTACACAATTCGTGTTTCCCGTTTTTCCTCTGCTGATAAGTGTTGACCTTCACGCCCCGGTGCCTGCCTGTTCTTCGCGTCGTCTGTTGCGCCAGGCCTTCTCGGCCTCCGCCGCCGCGAACACAAGCGCCGCCGCCGCCATGCACAGTATCAATTCGCCGGCATCCAGGGGCTGCGTCTTGAACACCGGATTCAGTGCCGGCACGTAAATGATGAGCAACTGCAGCACGAAGGTGAGCAATACCGCGCCCAGCAGCGGCAGGTTCGACAGGACTCCAATGCGAAACAGCGAATCGCGCTCGGAGCGGATGGCCATCGCATAGGCCACCTGCGATAGCGTCAGCGTCGTGAACACCATGGTCTGCCAATGGGTGTCCCCGGCATAAATCGACCCGACCTGCATCAGCAGGCACAACGCCGCCATCAGCATGCCCATGCCGATGATGTGCGGCAGCATGCCGGCAAACAGACTTTCCTGCGGCGGCCGCGGCGGGCGGCGCATGATGCCGCGCTCGGCCGGCTCGGCCGCCAGCGCAAGGCCGGGCAGGCCGTCGGTCACCAGG
>JBDTSU010000364.1:0-3896 GCA_039930965.1 Betaproteobacteria bacterium | reverse complement strand
AATGGTGCGGGCAAACGATGACCTGGTTCCCGGCAACGCCAACTTCACCGGCGTATACACGATCGGCAGCTATGTGGAAGACGGCCCGCTGATTCCGGGAGCGACACAGGGTTACGCCGGTTACTACGGACTGCGCCGCTATCCGTATTCAAGCGATCTCGCCAAGAACCCGCTGACGTTTGACAACATCAAAACATTCAGTAACCTGCCGTTTAATCCACCGCCCCGGTTTTCCGGTGACAACGCGGAGGTTCACGCCACCGGTGAAGTCTGGGCATCCATGCTGTGGGGCTGCTATTCGGCGCTACTGCGCGATACGCCGCGACTCGCGTTCGCCGAAGCACAGGACCGCATGAAACGCTACCTGGTCGCGGCGTACAAGCTCACGCCCGTCAACCCAACGCTGATTGAAGCACGCGATGCGTTGTTTGCCGCCATCGGCGCCAATGATGGTGCTGACCTCTCGCTGTGCATGGCCGCCTTTGCGCAGCGCGGCGCGGGCGTGGGCGCAACGTCGGGCGACCGCTACGCCGAGGACAATCGCGGCGGCACCGAGAGCTTCAGCACCGGCGCCGAACTGTCCATTACCGGCATGGCCTTCATCCCACCCGCGGTCGCGGGCTGCAACGCCGATTCTTTCCTCGACTTGGGCGAAACAGGCACGGTCGCCATCACCATCCGCAACACCGGCAGCGTCGCCTTGGCTGGCGCAACAATAAACCTGAGCGGCTACGGCCTGGACTTCCCGGGCGGAGCGTCTTCCGCACTACCCTTGCTTGCACCTTCCATGTCAACAACAGTCAACCGCGCCGTCCATCTGGCCCAGACTCCGAATCCGAACCATACCATCGTCGCGACGATCAATACAGTCCCGACTGCCGTCGATGGCCCGCGGTCCAGTTCGCTGAAGGTCCTCACCGGGTATGACGATTCAACCGTCACCAGTACGGTTGACAACGTCGAAGCCGCCGCCACGGTCTGGACCAGCATCCTGCAGGGAACTACCGACAATTCCCTCAACTGGACGCGGCAAGCCGTGAGCGGCACCAATCACGCTTGGCACGGACCAGGCGGCGGATCGGCGGGAGTCGCCTGGCTCACCTCGCCGCCCATCCCCCTCGGGGACGCTGCGAACCTGGAGCTGTCCTTCATGTATCGCCACGCCTTTGAGCGCAGCGGATCGTCGTATTACGACGGCGGCGTGATCGAGATCAGCAGCGATGACGGCGCCACATGGAGCGATATCGGCAGCCTGGGCACGCTCTATGCGGGCACCATTTCGAACGATTCCGGCGAAAGTAATCCGCTCGTGGGCCGGGTAGCACTGGTGGGGATCAGCTTCGGATATCCCGACTTCATTCCCGGATCGATTCCACTGCCCGCCAGCTACCGGGGAAGGACGGTCCGGGTACGCTTCGGCATGGCCACCGACAACTTCGGGAACTATGCCGGCTGGGACCTGGACGATATCGGCATCAGTGCGGCGGTGCCGCCATTCACCGTGCTTACCAGCGTCGCCGACAACTACAGCTGTGTCAACCTCGCGCCGGCCGGCGGCAATTCGCAGTCTGCCGCGGTGGGCACGCCTTATGCGACACCGCTGACAGTCCGCGCGATGGGTGGCGACGGACTGCCAGTTAGTGGCGTGATGATCGATTTCCGCGCACCCGGCGCTGGCGCCAGCGCAAGTTTCAGCGGCTTCGGTGGTAACTTCGCCAATTCCACCACCGACAACGACGGTTATGCCAGCTCGCCAGTATTCAACGCGAACAGTATCGGCGGCAGCTACAACATTGCCGCGCACCTGGGGCCGCGCATCGCGTCGTTCACCGCGACCAATCTGCCAGCCGGCACCTTGCCGGTGCTGCTCGGTGTCAAGTCGCGTAAGCAGCATGGTGGCGCTGGACTTTACGATCTCGTCATCAATACCGCGGCCGACATCAACGGCGCGATCACGGTCGAACCGCGCTTCATCGGAGCGGGCCACCACCTGCGATTCGAGTTCGACCGGGCCGTTGCGCTTCCCGGCATACTCTCGGTGGTCGATGCGAGCATGCAGCCGTTCGGCACGGCGGTGGCGTCCGCATACGGCAACGCCGTCACGGTCACTCTGACGGGTATCCCCGACGGCAAACGGCTGCTGATCAGCTTGACCGACATCGATGGTACGGGCGTGAATGCATCTGCCGCGGTTGGATTCCTGGTCGGCGACGCCAACAGCTCACGGCGAGTCGTCGCCGCCGACATCATTGCCGCCCGACGGCGCAGCAGATCCATCGACAGTGAAAATTTCATCGTGGATGTCGATTTGAACGGCAGTGTCAATGCACTCGATATCGCGGCGATCAAGGCGCGATCGGGCAATATCATCCCCTGAACAGGGTGGCCTATAATATTTTCCACACATGAAAGAAATTCCGACGTTCGCCGCATTGATCATCGGCGATGAAATCCTGTCCGGCAAACGCCAGGACAAGCATTTGTCAAAAACCATCGCCACGCTGGCCGCGCGCGGGCTGAGCCTGGGTTACGCGCACTATCTGGGCGACGAACCGGACCGCATCGTCGAGACGCTGAAGCGGACGTTTGCCACCGGCCACATCGTCTTCAGCTTTGGCGGCATCGGCGCGACGCCCGACGACTACACTCGCCAATGTGCCGCCGCCGCATTGGGTGTTGACTTGCACGCGCACCCGGATGCCGTCGCCGCGATGAAGGCCAAGCCCGGCTTCGAGATGTCGCCCAATCGCCTGAAGATGGCGGAGTTTCCTGTCGGCTCGACCATCATTCCCAACCCGTACAACCAGATCGCGGCGTTTTCCTGCGGAGACCATCATTTCCTGCCGGGTTTCCCGGAGATGGCCTGGCCGATGATGGAGTGGGTGCTGGACACCCGCTATCGCCACCTTTTCAACCAGGTGCCGTTCGCCGAGGAAATCATCGTCATTCACGAAGCGGGCGAAAGCCGCCTGATCGATGCCATGAACCGCATCGTGACCGGCTTCCCGACGACGAAATTATCCAGCCTGCCGCAGCATTTGCCGGCAGGACACATCATCGAACTGTCGATCCGCGGTGATCCTGTGGCAGTACCGGTGGCGATGCAGCAGATGAAGGACGATGTGAATAAACTGGGATTTCGTTTTGACCTAAAGTAAAACGGCTTTTCAACGAACCGGATCAGGAGCGATACATGGGATTACTCGATGGACTGATGGGCAGCCTCATGGGGGGTCAACAAGCGGGCGGCCTGCAACAGGGTGGTGACAACCCGCTGCTGCAAATGGCGCTGCAAATGCTGGCCAACCAGAATCAGGCCGGCGGCAGCGGTGGACTGGGCGGGCTGATCAACATGTTTCAAAATGCCGGGATGGGCGAGCAGTTGAAATCATGGATCGGCACCGGACACAACATGCCGATTTCCGCCGACCAGCTCACCGCCGCGCTGGGTTCGGACAAGATTCGCGATATCGCCAGCCAGCTCGGCATGTCGCACGGCGAAGTCTCCGGCGGGCTCGCGGACATGCTGCCGCAGCTGATCGACAGGATCACGCCCAACGGACAGATTCCCGACAATCACAACATGCTGCAGGATGCGCTGTCGGCGTTCCTGAGGCGCTAGTAGTTTGTTGAAATTCGCGATATTCATTTCATACGCGCTCATCGCTGGGCACTTCTCCCTTTGCAAAAGGGGAGAGCGCAGCGAGGGGGGGAGAGGGAGAGCGAAGTAGTTCGCAATGACCACGACCTGCTGTGACATTTCGAAACTCAACAAACTGCTCGAGCGCTAGCGCTGGAACTTGTTGATGCCCGGCGGCGAACTGGCCGGGGTTTGCGGAAGCTCGGGCGAACCCGGCGGTTCCGCACCCGGCAAGACGGGATGAGGCGCCCGCTCC
>JBDTSU010000363.1:0-3899 GCA_039930965.1 Betaproteobacteria bacterium | reverse complement strand
CGATCATCGCCGGGCCGCGCGGCGGTGCGTTGGCAGTTTGCCGTGTTGACGCTGTCTATTGATCGAATTTCAGACCGGTGGATTTAGCCAGCCGCCGCCAGCGTGCAATTTCATCCACCAGAAATTGACGGTATTCAGCGGGCGAGCTACCCACTGCTTCGCCGCCGTCGATAGCGAGTTTTTCCGCCAGTGCGGGGTTGCGCAGAAACTTTGCCAGTTCTCCCTGTATCCGCTCGATTATCACGGAGGGCGTACCCGCGGGCGCGAGCCAGCCGTGCCATGTGGTCACGTCGAAACCCGGCACACCCGATTGCGCGATGGTGGGCAGTTCCGGCATCACGCGGGAACGTTCGCCGCCGGATACCGCGAGCGCGCGCAAGCGGCCGCTTTTGATGTGCGGCGACACATTGAGAATGTTTGCAAACGTCGTATGTATCTGCGCGCCAAGCAAATCGTTAAGCGCCGGGCCGGTGCCCTTGTAGGGCACGATCACAATGTTCGCGCGCGTGGCCTGGGCGATCCAGGCTGCGCCGAGATGAATGGTGGTACCCAGACCGCTCACGCCGAAATTGAGGGGATTGTTTTTTGCGTATGCAATGAGATCGGTAAACGATTTGCCCGCAAACGACGGATGCACCACCACCAGGTACGGCGCCTTGGTCAACAGCGACACCGGCGCGAACTCACGCAGCGGGTCCAGCCGCGACTTCTCGTTGAATGCGGGCGCGATGGTGTAGACCGGCGTGGAAACCAGCAGCGTGTAGCCATCGGGCGCGGCGTTGACGGCGGTGTGATACGCAATCAAGCCGCCCGCGCCAAGGCGGTTGTCCACGATGAACTGCTGGTGCAGGCTTTCCGCGAGTTTTTGCGAGAACAGCCGTGCCTGATAATCGGTGCCGCCGCCAGGCGCCAGACCCACAATCACGCGCACAGGCTTCGTCGGATAGGTAGCGGCGCGCGCGTGGGTAGGCGCCGTGGTTAGTGCGATGATTAAAAAGAAGGAAAAGAGCGAGCAGCGCATGTGGGAGTCAAGCCAATGTAAATCTATTGCGCGTCACGCCGGAATGCACCACACCTTGCGTGCGTGTTCAGGCGTCGCGATGTCGAAAGGCACGCCGTTCGGGTCGGTGTATTTGCGCTCACTGCGCTGACCGCCGCCGATCTCCTTGATCTGGCCAGCGTAGGTGCCGCCGCTTTTCTCGACTCTCGCGGCGCTGGCGTCGATGTCGTCGATCAGAAAACCGAAGTGATGCAGACCTTTTTTCGCGCCGGCGTTCGCGTTCTTGTTGGCGTCGATGATGGCGAGGCTCACCACGCCGTCTGACATCATGATGGCGACGTTCGATTGCCGCACGCGCTTCATTTCGAACGCCTGCTCATAGAATGCGGCGGTTTTTTCCATGTCGTCGACGGACAGCGAGATGTGGCGCAGTTTGGCCATGCGATGCTCCCTTAGAAAGTGACGTGTGCGTGTAGATTCAAACACCATTGTTGCATAACTGCGCTTGAGTGGTTGTTTGAATTTCCTATGCACTGCGTTCACCAAAAGCCCAAGCCGTCATTTAAGCGATGCCTGTTGGCGACAATTCACTCCTACCTCATATGTTCCGAATCTGGTCTCCTCGTGGATATTATTTTCGCCCGCCCGAAAAATGCGAACTGCGGGCCGGCTTGGAACTGGATCGCCGGATGTGCCATCATTCCGAATTGGCAGCTTGAGCATAGACTCAGACTGAGCGGCTGCCGGGAGGAGCCCGATGAACAAACCAAAACGTGACGCGGCGCGAGCGGCGAGCGTGCGCCGGCGGGTCAGCGCCGCCGAATGGCAGTTGCGCTGCGAACTCGCTGCCGCACACCGTCTGGTCGCGCATTTCGTCTTCGCCGGTCTGACCTACAACGATGCAGCCAGCCGCGACTGGGTCGCCGGCCTCGCACTGGTGGAAAAACTGTATCCGGATTACAAACAATGATGAAACGGCTCACCATGAAAAACTTTCACTGCAAGACACTGGTTGTACTGATTGCGGTTGCGATAGCGGCTGCGGCATCAGCGCAGAATTATCCGTCGAAACCGATCCGCTACATCATCGCATTTCCGCCGGGTGGCTCCAACGACATCCTTGCCCGCATCATCGGTGCACGCATGACGGAAACAATGGGACCGGCGGTGATCATCGACAATCGTCCGGGCGGCGGCGCCAACATCGGCGCCGAGGCGATCGCGCGCGCCGCCGCCGACGGCTATACGATCGGCAATATCAGCGCCACGCATACCATCAACGCAACGCTCTATCCGAAGTTAGGTTACGACGTGCTCAAAGACTATTCGCCGATCACGCGCGTCGCGGAAATCCCGCTTTTGCTGGCGGCGCATCCGGTGGTGCCTGCAAAAGGGCCGCGCGAACTAATCGCGCTGACGCACAAGCGCAAGCTCTCCTACGGCTCGTCGGGCAACGGCACGCCGGGCCATCTCGCCGCGGAAATGCTGCGCGGCTACGGCGCGCGCGATCTCGTGCACATACCTTACAAGGGCGGCGGGCCTGCCGGTATCGATCTGATGGCCGGCAATATCGAATTACTGTTCAACAACATGCCCGAACTCGTGCCGTTCGTGAAAGCCGGCAAGATGCGCGCAATCGCGGTGACGAGCGTCAAGCGCGATCCCGTGCTGCCCGATACGATATCGATGATAGAGGCGGGTTTCACTGGCTTCGATCTCGGCAACTGGGTCGCGATTGTAGGCCCCGCCGGAATTCCGAAAGATGTGGTGACGCGACTGAACACCGAAATCGTCAGGATCCTGCGCGAGCCGGCAACGCGCGACAGAATCACGGCGCAGGGCTTCAACATCGTCACCAGCACGCCGGAGGAACTAGCCGCCTATCTGCGCTCCGAATACGAGAAGTGGGGAAAACTCGTGAAGGTATCGGGCGCCAAAGTTGAATAGGGTTCGACCAACGCCGCCGCTCTTTTTGCCGGTTTACGCGGCGCGCTATTGTTCAGCGTGCGTCCACTCAAATTGTAATTGGTAGATTCCGCGCTCGATCGTCACGGCGCCGGTCGCCTGGAGCACGTCGTCACGCAACATTTCCCGGCACGCGCCGTCAAGAATCTCCCGGCCCGCGTTGCCCTCGACGAGTATGACCCAGGTCGGCACCCGCGCCTGCTGCGGCCGGGATTTTTTTTCTTCCGGCTGAACGCTGCTCGCAGCCGAGTCCGCAAGACACAGATGCACGCCGGCAATGCCGGGCCGCTTCGCCAACATCGGCAGGATCTGACCTGTCAGCAGCGCGAGTTGAGCTTCCTCTTTTCCGGCAACGACGTCGTAACGATATGTCGCAACCATGCCGCCCCGCCCGTTGCCCGTGGAGAAGACGACACGGCACAAGGAGCGAACGTTGTTGACCATGTTGGGCGCGACACGTTTAGTCAATGGTGTGGGATCATTCAGGCGCGCGAGATAGTCCGCGCCCGTATGCACTTCGGGGCCGGCGGTTTCATACAACGTGAACATCTCAGGCGCGCCCTCAATCGCGGCCCAGCGGCGGCCGCGCAGAAAGCCGGGAATGCTTACGCGCTCCGGAATGTGCTCGCGGTTGTGCCACTCGAAAAAGTCCGCGCGCGCTTCAGGGCGCACGTCCTGCCAGATGGTGATCGCGCCTTGCCCTGCCAATGCCATGTTTGCCACCCGTTGAAACAATCTCGCCGGAATAGTTGCACGTGCGACCTTAATTTTCAAGCTCGCGCGCAGACAATAATTGCCTAAAAAGGGTTCGAATATTCCACTCCTGCGGCAAGTCATCTGCCGCCACGGTATCCACCCGCATTGGCAAGTCGCTTTCGCTGATGCTTACGCCAATTCGCCGATTACGCCGCCACCCGTTTCTGTAGCGCTTCCT
>JBDTSU010000362.1:0-3907 GCA_039930965.1 Betaproteobacteria bacterium | reverse complement strand
GAGCTAACGGCCCGACTTTATTGCTAACAACACCTTCCTCTGCTCGTCGATGCGATAAGACGTTGCATCGACCCACTTCGCGCTGTACACGGCGCTCAGATTCGGCTCCGTCCAAATGTGCGCAGGCACTTTTGGAGCCGCGGGCCTCATCCAACTGAGCTAACGGCCCGATGCGCTGAAGAGGCAGGCACGATTATAGCGAAGTGGCGTCATGCATTCGGGCTTTCCACCCGTCATAATATGCGTTCCCGCCATGACCACCCATTACCTGAAACCCCTGCTGGCGCCGAAATCCGTTGCGATCGTCGGCGCGTCCGAGCGCGAAGGGGCGCTGGGGCGATTCGTCTTCGAAAACATGCGGCGCGGGCCTTTCAAGGGCACTTTGCTGGCCGTGAACAACGCCCATTCGTCGGTTTTCGGCGAAAAGTGCTATCCCACCCTGGCGGCGCTGCCGGAAATTCCGGAATTGATCGTGATCGCGACACCGGCCCGCACTGTTGTCGAGCTGATTCGCGATGCCGGCGCCAAGGGCGTGCGAAATGCCGTGGTGTTGTCTGCCGGTTTCAGCGAGAACGGTGGAGACGGGCTGGTCCTGGCGCGGCAGGTGATGGCCGAACTGAAGCGCTACGGGATTCGCATGGTGGGTCCAAACTGCCTGGGCATCATGCGGCCTTCCATCGGGCTCAATGCCACGTTCGCGAGCGCAGCGGCGCGTCCGGGTTCGCTGGCGCTGATTTCGCAATCGGGTGCCGTGTGTACCGCTATCCTTGACTGGGCGGCGGGCACCGAAATCGGCTTTTCCAGTGTGATCTCCATGGGCGGCGCGCTCGATCTGGATTTCGGTGAATTGCTCGATTTTCTGGTCCACGATACCGAGACCCGCAGCATTCTGCTGTATGTCGAGGGGATTCGCGATGCGCGCGGCTTCCTGTCGGCACTGCGCGCGGCATCTCGCGTGAAACCGGTCATCGTCTTCAAGGCTGGGCGGCATGCATCAGGGACCCTTGCGGTGACCAGCCATACCGGCGCGCTAGCCGGCAGCGACGCAGTCTTTGATGCCGCCCTCGCGCGCGCCGGCGTGGTCCGCGTCAAGAGCTCGCTGCAGCTGTTTGCGGCGGCGAGAATTTTGTCCGCCGCCAAGCGCCCGCAGGGTCCGCGGCTGGCGATCATCACCAATGGCGGGGGTCCTGGCGTGGTCGCCGCCGATTGCGTGACGGACAATGGGCTCGAGCTCGCGGTGCTTTCCGCCGAGACCATCAAGAGGCTTGATGGTGTGCTTCCGGCCCATTGGTCGAAATCCAATCCCATCGACATCATTGGCGACGCCACGCCGGCGCGCTTTTCCGCCGCCGCCGAAGCGGTACTCGACGACCCGAACGTGGACGCCGCGCTCACCATGTTCTGCCCGCAAACCGTGACGCGGCCGGAAGATGCGGCGATGGCCGTCATCGCCGCCGCATCGCACCATCCGAAACCGATGTTGACCGCGTGGCTCGGCGGCGTATCGGTGCAGCCGGCAAGGTCGCTGCTCGATGGCGCCAATATCGCCAATTTCCTGACGCCTGAAAATGCCGTCGAGGCATTTTCCTATCTCGCGCACTTTCGCAAGCACCAGGCCATGTTGCTCGAATCGGTGCCCGCCTTTGTGTCCATGAATTTTCATGAGGCATCGCAGGCAGTGGCCAAGGCGAAGATCATCCGCGAGCGCGTCGTGAAGGAAAAGCGCACCATCCTCAGCGAAGCCGAGGCCAAATCATTGTTGGCCGCCTTCGGCTTGCCCGTCAATGAAGGCCGCATCGTCACGACTTGCGAGGAAGCAGTCGCGGCCGCGAAGGCCATGGGTTACCCGGTTGCCATCAAGATCCATTCGCCGGACATCACCCACAAGTCCGACGTCGGCGGCGTTCGGCTGAATCTGGTGAATTCGCGGCAATTGAGCAACGCCTATAACGACATGCTCGAGCAGGTCAGCAGTACCCGCCCGGGTGCCCATATTCTGGGCGTCAATATCCAGCCCATGCTCAAGTATTCAAACCAGCGAGAGGTCCTGGTCGGAATCAAGCGGGATATCGTCTTTGGGCCGGTGATTGCTTTCGGCGCCGGGGGCATCGCGGTGGAGGTGTTGAATGACATCGCGCTGGCGTTGCCGCCGTTGAACCCGATGCTGGCGAATGCATTGATCCACGCGACACGTATACGCGGGATGCTGGACGCGTATCGCGACGTGCCGTGTGTTGACCGCGCGGCCTTGATCGATGTTTTGCAGCGCATCTCAATGATGGCCTGCCTGCTGCCATGGATCGAGGAAATGGACCTGAACCCGGTGCTCACGCACCCGCGCGGCGCGGTAGTGGTCGATGCGCGCGTGGTCATCGACGACAAGGCGCCATTGACCGATCTGCGCTACCGGCACATGGCCATCTTTCCGTACCCGATTGAACTTGAGCGCGAAATCCGCCTCAAGGATGGCACCGCACTGGTCTTGCGGGCGATCCGCCCGGACGATGCCGGGCGCGAGCGCGAATTTGTCGCGGCCATGTCGGATGCATCGCGTTATTCGCGCTTCCAGCATGCCGTTTCCGAGCTGTCCGCGGAAACCATCGCGCGCTTCACCCAGCTCGATTACGGCCGCGAAATGGCGCTGGTCGCCATTGACCCCCGCAACGGCGTGATGGTCGGCGTGAGCCGGTATTTCCCCAATCCGGACCATGACAGCGTGGAATTTGCCGTGACCGTCGCGGATGACTGGCAGGGGCGCGGGCTGGGCCTGGCGCTCATGAATTCCCTCGTCAAATGCGCGCAGGAGGCGGGATACCGGCGGATGGACTGCTCGGTACTGCCGGGCAATCTGGCGATGCTGCGTCTGGCGGATCAGCTGGGTTTTGTTGTCGAGGAAAGCGACGAACCCGATCGCACCATGCGCCTGGTGTTGCAGCTCGGCGGCGATCGCGCCTGATTGCTTAACTGAATTGGGAAACCTCTGATCTTGTCTAGCCTGTCGAAGGACTTGATCAGAGGTTCCTTAGGTCAGCGACACACCAGCACAGGAATCGTCGAGTGCGTCAGTACCTTGGTGGTTTCGCTGCCCAACAGCAGGGCCGACAAGCCGCGCCGCCCGTGCGATGCCATGATGATGAGATCGCATTTGCGTTTCTTGGCGGCAGCGATGATGCCGTCGTAGGTCAGTCCGTTGCGTACCGACATCAACTGGACCGGAAACTCGCGGCTTTTCGCGCGTTTTTGCGCGCCGGCCAGTATCTTGTCGGCGCGCTCGTTCATCACCTTGTCCCAGGCCTCGCCCGACATCGGTTCCAGCACGTAGCCATCTCCCGCGGGGGTGACGGGATAAGGCGGGATCACTGTCAGTACCGTCAGGGCCGCACCGGTCTCCCGGGAAAATTCAATCGCCTTATCGACAGCCTTCATCGATAGCTTTGAGCCGTCGGTCGGCACCAGTACGTGCTTGAACATAGCGTCACCTCATCAGGGGATGAGTTCACAATATGCCGCCGTGACCGGTGGATTTTGATATCAATCAAATGGCGCGAAAAAAAACGACCGGGAGTGCCGGTCGCTTTCGAACCACTTGCCGATGTCGCGGCTCAGCTATCGGTCTCGAGGAAACTCTTGAGTTTCTCCGAACGCGAGGGATGACGCAGTTTGCGCAGTGCCTTGGCCTCGATCTGGCGGATGCGCTCGCGCGTGACGTCAAATTGTTTGCCCACCTCTTCGAGCGTGTGGTCGGTATTCATTTCGATCCCAAACCGCATGCGCAGCACCTTTGCCTCGCGCGGCGTAAGCGAATCCAGCACGTCCTTGGTCACATCCCGCAAGGACGTGTACTGGGCCGAATCGTCGGGCGCCAGGGTCTGCATGTCCTCGATGAAATCGCCCAGGTGCGAATCGT
>JBDTSU010000361.1:0-3926 GCA_039930965.1 Betaproteobacteria bacterium | reverse complement strand
GCTGGCTCAGGCTATGGCGTTTTTTCATGGGTTTCTGCAAGAGGCGTCGGGTCCGAGCGGGTGCTTGGGCCGCGACCCTTGGCGTTCGATACTGCGGGACCGGCGCAGCGTGAATAGTAGGAACACCCGCCTCGACGCATTCGATCGCCGAGCCTTGCGGCCGGCGCGTTCAGGCGTCCTCGTCCGTTCTCCGGAGCGAATGGGCCGTGGCGGAGTCCCAGCACGGGTCGGCTTTGCCGAGGTATTTCAGTTCCAGGTCGTGGCGCAACTCGTCGGCAATCTCGATCTCCTCAAGCGTCGGCACACGCGGCGGCAGCTCGACGTCCGGCCACGCCGCTGGCGAGCGAACGTGGACTACAGCGTGCTCCTCATACGCACGGCGGTGGTGTGGCATAGTGCGGACGCTTCATCGGTTGTGGGCTCGATAGCAACCGAGCAAGAAGCGTGCCCTGATGTCGCCATGCGGCCCGTCGAGCTCTGTGCCCGCAATCGCGACGGGAGCTTCCACCCAGGTTGGCCGGGAACGCATCCTGACGCTTATCGCCAACCAGCTGCGGCAGATGGGATTCGTGAATAGGCATGAGCAAAGCCTGAAACCCAGGCACGTCGAGAAATTGGTGGGGCGCTGGAAGGCGGAAGGATTGAGCACCGGCACGCTCAAGAATCGCATGACCGAACTGCGCTGGTGGGCGGAAAAAATCGGCAAGGCCAATGTCGTCGCCAAGAGCAACGACGTATACGGCATTGCCGATCGGCGCTACGTCACCAACGTCCGCAAGGCCCGCCAACTTACGCACGGCGATCTCACCAAAGTCACCGACCTGTACACGCAAGTGTCCCTCAAACTGCAAGCCGCCTTCGGCCTGCGGCGAAAGGAGTCACTCATGATCAGGCCAGTTTGGGCAGACAGCGGTGACACGTTGGTGCTCAAGGACAGTTGGACCAAAGGCGATCGCGCCCGCGAGATCCCGATCCGTAAGGAAGACCAACGCCGAACTCTCGACGAGGCGAAGCGCTTTGCCGGCAAAGGCAGCCTCATTCCATCTGATATGAGTTACGTGCAGCAACTTCGTCGCTTTGAATACTAATGCGATCGCGTGGGCATCCGTCGTGTGCATGGCCACCGCCATCAGTATGCGCAAGACCGTTACCGTGAACTCACCGGATGGTCAGCACCGGCCGCTGGCGGGCCGCGATCGACGACGCGCTGCACCATCGGCGCGTAGTGCGAGAACGGCGGGGTCTGCATGTCCGCGCGTTTGGCCGCCTCGTCGTACACCCGCACCTTGATGATGTCCCCGAGGTGCGGATTGCGCTCGAATGCCACCACCTCGTCAGCACACATCGGCCCGCCTTGCAGGCTCAATGTGTGGACCGACGCAGGCGAAAGCTTGTTGAAATAGTCCGGCCGGATCGCGCACAAATAACGCTTGGCCGCCACATGCCAGCGCACGCAGTCGACGACATGCGGCGGAAAAAACGGGGCGAGCACATGGCCGCCCGCGTCTTCGTGGTGACGGTCCTCGGTGTCGTCCGGCGAATAGGTGCCGAATTCGCTGGTGAAGTGACCGATATCGTGCAACAGCGCGGCGACGATCACCTCCTCCGGTTGTCCGGCCCGCTCGGCGAATTGCGCGGCCTGCAACATGTGCTGCGCCATCGTCACCGGCTCGCCCAGGTATTCCTCGCCACCGCGGCGCGCAAAAACGTCGGCCAGGAAAGCGACGATGGTGGCGGATGTCAATGCCGCTTTTGCAGGCGTGGCGGTGTTCATGCGGCGACCGTTCGTTGCGGCGCCCGCGCGCCCTGCTGCTCCAGCGCCGCGAGTGTCGACAACATGCCGTCCTTGTCCGGATAACAACCCTGCAACCAGCGTTTGCCGCTGCCCGAATACCCCTTGCGGGCATGCAGCACCCGGGTGTTGTCGACGATGAAACATTCACCGGGATTAAGCTTGAACGTGACCTCCATCGCGGGGTCGTCGATGATCTCGCCCAGTCGCCGGTACGCGGCGTAATAGTCGGCCATGGCGTCAAACGGCACATCGGTGATCGCGGCGGTGGAGCGGTTGTTGAACCGCACCGCCACCAGTTCGCCGTCTGGCGCAAGTTCGATCATCGGTCGGCGCGAACGCAGGCACACGCCGGCCTCGCCGGCATACTCGAAACGCGCGCAATGCTGCGCTAACAGGTCGAACCAGGCCGAGTTTTCGGCCTGCAGACGCAACGCGGCACGAAAACCGTCAACCACCATGTTTTCGCCGCCTTCGGCGGAGTTTTCCAGGCAGTACAGGATCTGCATCGTCGGCACCGGGTCACGGTACGGGTTGTCGCTGTGGGCCTGCAGACCCAATCCGGTAAAGGCCAGGTTGGTCGGGTTGACCTCGGTACGTACCTCGAAATACACACCGTAATTGGTTTCACGCACGTAACCGAACAATCCGGCCACCTGCAACAAGGCGCCAGGTTCGACCGGACCACCAGTGAGTTTGGCAAAACCGAATTGGCGCAGCGGAAACAACCAGTTGCGCAGCGCCGCCGGATCGCTCTTGACGGCGTTGAATTCGCCCACCGGTACCGCGTGCATCAAACCACTGTCCCAGGGGGTGACCGTGTCCGCTATCCAGCCTGGCGAGCGGCGCTGCGCGCGATCATAGGCATGGGCCTGCAGCCAGTCGACGGCGTAATCGACACTTTTGCCTTCGGGCGCAAACACCACCGACAACCGATTGCCGTCGATGGCCGCCGTCGTGATACGGTTCGCTGGCGCAATGTCGCGCAGCGCGATCAGGCGCTGGCCGTTGCCAGCCGCCCGCGTGGCGGCGTCCCAGGCGTTGTCGCGCAGCCACACGGCATGAAAACGCGTTGCAGGCAGATTGCCCTCCTGCAATGTCAACACGCCACCATCGTCCGAGACCGTCACACGCGCCATGTCTGATAACCCTTTGCAAAGTCCGATTGTGGAAAAAAGAATGAGTGTCGGACAGCAAGCCCATTAATCACAACCTATGAATTCGATGCCTGAGGGGCAGTTTTCGCAATGGCCACGACCCGTGACCGATCGGTGGACAAGTTACCGCTGGAATGGGTGCGGGTGCTTGAAGCGGCCGGGCGCAACGGCAGTTTCAAGGCGGCGGCCAACGAGTTGGGACTGACCCAAGCCGCGGTCAGCCAGCGCATCCAGAATCTGGAGACCCCGCAATAACCAAGCTCTCGGTCGAAGTCCTCACGCGGCCGCTCGATAATAATGGTTGAGCAATCTACCAAGGCGCGGACGTCGACGAACGACGTCGTCATCCGCGGCAAACTTTGGTTGTGCCCGGATCAACCGATTCTCCAAGCGCTGGTGATTACGCTCCGCGTGAAAATGCGTCGTGTACTCCGTGATCGCTCGAAGCAGCGACACCTGCCCGACAAAGATCACCTTCCCCAGGCATTCTTCCTTGATCGAGCGAACGAACCGCTCCGCGTAGGCATTCCTACCAGCTGCCGAGGCCAACGCATCAAGGTGTCGGGAGAGACGATGGTGTCGAGTTCCAGCAATGCTTTGCGCCCCACCGCCTTCGCCTTTCGCGCGAGGAGCGCCCGTTCCGCATCGGTGACGAATCCGCTTACCGCGCAGCCGCTCCTTCAGCATTCGGTTCTCGGCTTGAAGGAACTCAATGACGATCAGTTGGCGCCGATGAACCCAGCCCGACACGACCATTAGCAGGAATGTCAGCAACGACGCCACGGAACCCATGCCATGAGTCTACCGTACTGTCGTCCCAATATCTGGAAACTACGGGTGTCGCTACACGGACAAGAATCCTGCCATCAACAAAATGAATTTGTTTTCAATACTTTGACCGCCGTGCATGAGGCGGTTCGGCGATGATTGTAAGAGCGTCGACAGCGTTCGGTGGTCCATTTTTGAGACATGGGACG
>JBDTSU010000360.1:0-3952 GCA_039930965.1 Betaproteobacteria bacterium | reverse complement strand
CGAGAGCGAAGAACGCCTGCGCAAGTTTTCCGATGCCACCAGCGAGGGCATCGTTTTTATTGACAAGGCCATCATCGTCGATTGTAACGAAGCGTTGGCGCGGATGATTCGCCTTCCGGTGAATGAGCTGATCGGCCGTTCGAACCTCGATTTCATTGCGCCGGAATCGCTCGAGGCAGTGGTGACCAACATCCGGGCGGGTTTCGAGCGTCCCTACGAAGGGACGATATTGCGGGCCGACGGCACGCGATTTGCCGCCGAACTGGTCGGCAAGAGTATCGTCAGCGGCGGCAAGACCTTGCGCATGACGGCCGTCCGCGACATCAGTGACCGCAAGCAGGCGGAGGCGCGCATCCAGTTCCTGGCGCACCACGACATACTCACCCACTTGCCGAACCGCGCCCTGCTGATGGACCGCCTGCAGGTGCTGCTGGCCACGGCGCGCCGGCAGAACAGCCTGGTGGGCATCCTGTTCATCGATCTGGATAACTTCAAGACCATCAACGATTCGCTGGGACACTATGCGGGCGACGAGCTGCTGAAGCGCGTGGCGGGTCGCCTGCAGGCCTGCCTGCGCGGGGCCGATATGGTCGGCCGGCTGGGGGGTGACGAGTTTGTCGTGGTGATCACCGATCTCGCTACCGCTGAGGATATCGCGCCGGTCGCGGAGAAGATTTCCGAGACCATCAGCGAGCCGTTTTCGCTGGAGGAACAAATCCTCTCGGTGTCCGGTTCGATCGGTATCAGTGTGTATCCGAAGGACGGCGAGACGCCCGACACCCTGATTCGGAACGCCGATGCGGCCATGTACCTGGCCAAGGATCGCGGCCGCAGCAACTTCCAGTTTTTCATGCCGAGCCTGAACAAGTCCGCGTTCCAGGCGCTGGCCATGGAATCAGGCATCCGCAAGGCGATCAAGCAGGTCGAATTCCTGCTCCACTACCAGCCGGAAGTGATGGCCAAGACCGGCGTGGTCAGCGCGGTCGAAGCGCTTATTCGCTGGAAACATCCCGAGCTCGGCCTGCTGGGCCCGGATCAGTTCATATCGGTCGCCGAACACCGCGGCCTCATTATGCCGATCGGCCGCTGGGTCATCAACGAGGCGATCCGCCAGGCGCGCGCCTGGAGCGACGAGGGCATCCGCGTGCCGATCGCGGTCAACCTGTCGGCGGTGCAGTTCAAGCAAAAGGACCTGGTCGAAGATATCGCCGCGCGGCTGCGCGAGCACGGCGTGTCCGGCGAGATGCTCGAGCTCGAACTGACCGAGAGCCTGTTCATGGAAGACGTGAACGCCACCAGCCGGACGCTGCACCAGCTGAAAGACCTGGGCATCACGCTCGCGGTGGATGATTTCGGCACCGGCTACTCATCGCTGTCCTACCTCAAGCGCTATCCCATCGACAAGATCAAGATCGACCGCTCGTTCATCCGCGATGTGCCGGTCGATGCCGACGATGTGGCGATCACGCTGGCCATTATCAGTCTCGCCACCAGCCTCGGGCTGAAAGCGGTCGCCGAGGGCGTCGAGACCCAGACCCAGCTCACCTTCCTGGAAGACAATCACTGCGATTACATCCAGGGCTACCTGGTCTCGCGGCCGCTGGACCCGCAAGCGATGCTGGTGTGGTTGAACCGGCACATGTTGTAATCACGCGCTCTTTCGCGAAATCTGATTTGACGATGCTCTTGCTTCATGGCGGAGAAAGCCTCTTCTTGTCGACATAAAATCCCTCCCGGCCTGCCTTTTTCAAAGGGAGGAGTGCATGGTGGCGGCCTGTGTCTTTCGATAGGCCTGTTGCACATTGAAACGGGGATGCGTCGCATGACAGGTGCTATGTCAAACATGTGCCTCCCCCTTTGAAAAGGCAGGAGGGAGGGATTTTAGCTGGCTGCATGATCACCACAATGCCCTCCCGCGCCTCGCGCCATTCATTACCCCAATTTTCATAGGGCTCTTGCCCTTCACGTACAATGCTCCCGTGCAAGGTGTTTTGCGATTCTCAACACGGAATGGCGAAATTAAACGGGAAGCCCGCAGGATTCGGGCACTGCCCCCGCAACGGTGATGGGTTTACTGGCGATGGTGGTACCACTGGGTGAGAAGCGCCACCCGGGAAGGTCATCGCAAGCGCATGCAGGCAAGGCAATCGCCGCATGCAAACCCTCAGTCCGGAAACCGGCCTTCACGCCCGCGTCGATAGCTGAGATTTGTTGTGCAGGTATCGGACGGACCGGTGTGCCCGCGCGGTCTCATCGACGGCGCCAGCATGAAGAGTCACGCGGCTTGCGGGGACGCTCGCCGCTTTCGAGAACTTCGCCATGAAAAACCCCAAGCTGACCGCACCACCGCTGCTGCTCCCTCTCGCCCTGTCGTTGTGTTTCATCTACGCGCCGCGCGCGCTCGCGCAAGTCACCGAGCCGCCCAACCGCCTCGACAACGTCGTCATCACCGCCACCCGCACCGCGCAGCCGCTCGACAGCACGCTTGCCCAGGCGATCATCATTACCCGCGAAGAGATCGATGCCGCGGGCCCGGCCTCGCTGACCGAACTGCTGCAGCGCAAGGCCGGGCTTGAAATCCGCGCCACCGGTGGTCCCGGCCAGCCATCGAGCGTGTTCATTCGCGGCGCCAACGGCGCGCACACGCTGGTGCTCATCGACGGATTGCGCGTCGGTTCCGCCACGTCCGGCGCCACCGCGCTCGAGCATATTCCGCTGGAACTGATCGAACGCGTCGAAATCGTCAAGGGCTCCCTGTCCGGCCTGTATGGCTCGGATGCGATCGGCGGTGTCGTGCAGATTTTCACGCGCAACGCCGCCAAGCCGCGGCTGACGTCATCGGCCGGGTTCGGCAGCGAATCCGCGCGCGCCTTCAATACCGGCTTTTCCGTGACCGAGGGAAAGTCCGCGCTCACCTTCGATGCCGGTTATCGCGACAGCAAACCGGCATCGGCCACCAATCCGGCGGCGGGGCCCTACACCTATCACCCCGACCGCGACCCCTACAGGAATACCCACGCGCTGGTCAAATTGACGCACACGCTGTGGCAAGGTGAAACGGTCGGGTTCACCGCCTGGCAGACGCGCGCGAAGACCGATTTCGACTCCGGGCCGGACGGTGCCGCCATGAACAAACAGACGCTGTCCGGCTACCAGCTGACCTCGGAGAACAATTTCGCGGCGAACTGGAAATCGCGCCTGATCGTCGGCCGCACCACCGACGACAGCGTCATTCGCTCGAGTTACCCGGGCAATTTCAGGACCGAACAGACCCAGGCGAGCTGGTTCAATGCCTTCGCGACCGCCACCGGCCATATGAGCGCCGGCATCGAATGGCGCGGCGAAAAGCTCGCCTCCGATACCGCCTATGACGCGCGGAAACGCGACACCACCTCGATCTTTGCCGGCTACCTGGAAAAACTCGGCCCCTCGCAACTCGAGTTCACGCTGCGCCGCGATGAAGAAACCCAGTTCGGCCAGCGCAACAACGGTTCGATTTCCTACGGCTACACGCTTTCTACCGGGATTTCTGCCTACGTGCGCGCCGGGCGCGCCTTTCGCGCGCCGAGTTTCAACGATCTCTACTACCCGGGATTCAGCAATCCCACGCTGAAACCCGAGCAAAGCGATCAGGCCGAAGGGGGCCTGCGCGTGCGGGCGAAGGAAGGAAGGCTGGATGTCGTGCACTTTGAAAACCGCATCAATGATCTGATCGTCTTCGACACGACGACATTCCTGCCGCAAAACCTGGCGCGCGCGCGCATCCGCGGTTGGGAACTGCAGGCCGAGACCAGCTTCGTCGGCATGACCGTCAAGGCGGCGTTGACGGTGCAGCGTCCGGAGGATCGCGATACCGGCCGGCAACTGCGTTCAAAGGCTAGGCGCTTTGGTTCGTTGAGCGCGGCGCGGAACTTCGGCAAATGGGACGCCTCCGCCGACATCGTGGCCAGCG
>JBDTSU010000359.1:0-3958 GCA_039930965.1 Betaproteobacteria bacterium | reverse complement strand
CGCGCCCGGCCTGCACTTTTATACGCTGAATCAGGCGGGCCTCAGTTCCACCATCCCGGACGGCAGGTCGCCGCGCAAGGCGACGGTGTGGCGGATGCCGGCGTCCTTGTAAGCGTGAATGATGTGGCGGATGCTTTCGCGCGTGGACCCGATGCAGGAAATGTGCGGCGCCGCGTGATGCCCAGCGGCACGGATGTCCAGCACCGTCGACAGCGTGCCTTCCTGCGTCGAGCCACCGGCGCCGAACGTCACCGAGAAAAATGTCGGGTGAAACTGCGCGAGCTGCCTGACCGTATCACGCAACTTCGCCGAGCCCTCCAGCGTCTTCGGCGGGAAAAATTCGAACGAAAAATTGCGTTTGTCAGTCATGTGGTCACGCTTTCAATGTCAGCCCGAAGTCGAGCAAACATCAAGCCAGCATGTGGTTGCAAGGCAAGGCGCAAGAAGCGCCGCGTACGAAAGTACGCAAGCGCCGCAGCAACGCCGCCTTGCGACCACAGGCGATGCTTGATGCCTTTCAATAACGGTAGGTGTCAGGCTTATAGGGCCCCTGCTTCGACACATGAATGTATGTCGCCTGCTGGTCCGTCAATTCCGTCAGTTGCGCATTGAGTTTTCTCAATTGCAGGCGCGCGACCTTCTCATCCAGATGCTTGGGCAGGGTATAGACGCCAACCGGATATTTCTCGGTATTCGAATAAAGCTCGATCTGCGCGATGGTCTGGTTGGCGAACGACGACGACATCACGTACGACGGATGCCCGGTGCCGCAACCCAGGTTCACCAGGCGGCCCTTGGCCAGCAGGATGATCCGCTTGCCATCCGGAAAGATGATGTGGTCGACCTGCGGCTTGATCTCCTCCCACTGGTACTTCTCGACCGAGGCGACGTCGATCTCATTGTCGAAGTGACCGATGTTGCAGACGATGGCCTGGTCTTTCATCTTCGCCATGTGGTCATGGGTGATGATGTGATAGTTGCCGGTGGCGGTAACGAAGATGTCGGCCTTGTCGACCGCATAATCCATGGTCACGACGCGATAGCCTTCCATCGCCGCCTGCAGGGCGCAAATCGGATCGATTTCGGTAACCCACACCTGCGCGGACAACGCGCGCAATGCCTGTGCCGAACCCTTGCCCACATCGCCGTAACCGGCAACCACGGCCACTTTGCCGGCAATCATGACGTCGGTGGCGCGTTTGATGGCATCGACGAGCGACTCGCGGCAGCCGTAGAGATTGTCGAATTTCGACTTGGTCACGCTGTCGTTGACGTTGATGGCCGGGAAGGCGAGCTTGCCGTCCTTGGCCATCTGATAAAGGCGATGTACACCGGTGGTGGTTTCCTCGGTGACCCCCTTGATGGCCTTCAGGCGCACCGAATACCAGTGCGGATCTTTTGCCAGTTTCGCTTTGATGGCGGCAAACAGGATGCGCTCTTCTTCCGCGCCCGGGTTGTGCAATACCGAGGGATCGGTCTCGGCGCGGGTGCCCAGGTGCAGCAGTAGGGTCGCGTCGCCGCCGTCATCGAGGATCATGTTCGAATAACCGCCGTCCTTCCATTCGAAGATGCGATGGGTGTAGTCCCAGTACTCTTCCAGCGTTTCGCCCTTGACGGCGAACACCGGCGTGCCGTTAGCGGCGATCGCCGCCGCCGCGTGGTCCTGCGTCGAAAAGATATTGCATGAGGCCCAGCGTACTTCGGCCCCCAGCGCTTCGAGCGTCTGGATCAGGACCGCGGTCTGGATGGTCATGTGCAGCGATCCGGTGATGCGCGCGCCTTTCAGCGGGCGGGTGACGGCGAACTCTTCGCGAATCGCCATCAGGCCGGGCATTTCGGTTTCGGCGATTTTGATTTCCTTGTTGCCCCAGTCGGCCAGTTTCAGGTCGGCGACGTGGTAGTCATCGTCGGTCAGGATGTTCGGTTTCAGTACGGCATTCATGGCAGCTCCTTGCATTGACATTATTTCGCGAGCACCAAAAAGAAAACGGCGCCCACACTGGTTTGCAGTGTGGGCGCCGTTCGTGCTTTGTTCGCTTCCGAGCCTGGTCGATATTGAAATCGCTCGCAGCGCCCCTCGGAGGACGGGATTATACGGAATTTCCCATCAGTTTGTTGAAAATCGTCGCGAACGGGGCGAGTTCGCGGGGAGGAGCGGATATGTACGACGGGTACATTGAGCACTGCAGCCGCGAAATCGGCCCGCGCAGCAGATTTGCAACAAACTGCTATACGGTGGCGAGCACCTTCTTGGCTTCGCCCTTGAGGCCGGCAGCCTCGCGGAGTTCGGCAATCTTGTCGGTGGCTTCCCAGGTGAATTCGGGCTCCTCGCGGCCGAAGTGGCCGTAAGCGGCCGTCTTGCTGTAGATCGGCCGCAACAGGTTCAGCATCTGCACGATGCCTCGCGGGCGCAGGTCAAAGTGGCGCGCGACGATTTCGGCGATCTTTTCGTCGGGCAGCACGCCGGTGCCTTCGGTGTAGACCGTGATATTCATCGGCTTGGCGACGCCGATCGCATAGGCCACCTGTACCTGGCACTGCCTTGCCAGGCCTGCCGCCACCACGTTTTTCGCCACATAGCGCGCGGCATACGCGGCGGAACGGTCGACCTTGGAAGGATCCTTGCCGGAGAATGCACCGCCGCCGTGCGGGCAGGCGCCGCCATACGTGTCAACAATGATCTTGCGTCCGGTCAGGCCGCAATCGCCCTGCGGTCCGCCGATCACGAATCGCCCGGTCGGGTTGACCAGATAACGGGTATTTTTCAGCCATTCCTTCGGCAGCACCGGCTTGATGATGTCTTCGATAACGGCTTCGATGGCCGCCTGTTTCATCAGCTTGCCGTCGGACATTTCCGGACTGTGCTGGGTGGAGAGCACGACGGTGTCGATCGAATGCGGCTTGCCGTCGACATAGCGCATGGTGACCTGCGACTTGGCATCCGGGCGCAGCCACGGCAGGCGGCCGTCGCGGCGCAATTCGGATTGCCGCTGCACCAGGCGGTGCGCGTAATAGATCGGCGCGGGCATGAGCACGCTGGTTTCATCGCAGGCGTAGCCGAACATCAGGCCCTGATCGCCGGCGCCCTGGTCGAGATTGTTGTCCTGGGCGGCATCGACGCCCTGGGCGATGTCCGGGCTCTGCTTGTCGTAGCAGACCATGACCGCGCAGCCTTTGTAGTCAATCCCGTATTCGGTGTTGTCGTAGCCGATGCGCTTGATCGCGTCGCGGGTGACGCCGATGTAATCGATATTGGCATTGGTGGTAATTTCACCGGCCAGCACCACCAATCCCGTGTTGCACAAGGTCTCCGCGGCGACGCGTGAGTGCGGATCCTGGGCTAGAATCGCGTCGAGAATCGAATCGGAAATCTGGTCCGCCACCTTGTCGGGATGGCCTTCGGAAACGGATTCGGACGTGAACAGAAAATCGGTCATTGGCTTCCCCACAAAAATAAGCCTGCTATCGTTTGAAAACTGGCGCTCGCGGCCCAGAATATGCGTCGTGCAACGTTTGATTTTAGCAGAAAGACCTCCTTGCCCCAAGCCTTTGCCTGTGTCCGGCCCGTGGGATTCGCGTCGTGATCTGGCTGTTTCGACTATTCGGAAAATTGCCGCTCACGATCAATCACGCCGTGGGTGCCGGCCTCGGCCGGCTCGCCTGGCTGTTTTCGCGACGGCATCGCGAACTGACGCGTGACAATATCGGCACCTACGCCGCGCACGCGCGCCGGGATGAGGCCGGCCGCCTGATCGATCAGGCCATCCGCGAACAAGGCAAAGGCATCACCGAACTGGCCATCGCCTGGACCGCACCGGTGGATCGCCTGTACTCGCTGGTCAAATCCTGCCGCGGATGGGAACACGTCGAGTCGGCAAAAGCGGCGCACCAGGCCATCATCTTCGTCACGCCGCATCTCGGTTGCTACGATATCGCCGGCCGCTATCTCGAAAGCCGC
>JBDTSU010000358.1:0-3960 GCA_039930965.1 Betaproteobacteria bacterium | reverse complement strand
CAGGGCCCCACCCTGCTCGAGCTGCTCGAAACCACCCGGGCCTCGGAAAGCGCAGCGGGCGATTTTCGTTTTCCGGTACAGCTGGTCGCCAAGACGAAATTCAGCGCGCGCACCGGCGCCGCGGGGCAGCTGCGCGGCTATATGGGGCGGATCGAATCGGGCCGCGTCTCGGTCGGCGACCGCATCGCCGTGCTGCCGTCCGGACTGGAAGCGCGCGTGCAGGATATCGTGACCCTCGACGGCAGCCTCAGTAGCGCGACCGCCCCGCAATCGGTGACGCTGCTGCTCGATACACAGATCGATGTTTCGCGCGGCGACATGTTCGCCCAGGCCGACGAACTGCCGACCGTCACCAACCAGATCACCGCCAACCTGTCGTGGATGTCCGCGCAACCGCTGGATATGAGCCGTCGCTACCTCATCAAGCACACCACCCAGACTGTCCGCGCGGTGCTGGAAGGCATCGACCACCGCCTGAACGTCAACACACTTGAGCGTGAGACCGGGGTGACGTGCTTCCAGTTGAACGATATCGGCCGCGTGCGCCTGAAAACGCTGCGCCCGCTGATGGTCGATGCCTATCGTGTCAATCGCATCACCGGCAGCTTCATCCTGATTGACGAAGTCACCAACCAGACGGTCGCGGCGGGGATGATCCTGGGAGACCCGGCAAATGGCTAAGGTCTGGCTGGTCGGCGCGGGGCCGGGCGCACCCGATCTCCTCACCCTGCGCGCCGCGCGCCTGCTCGAGCAGGCCGATATCGTCTTTTTCGACGCGCTGGTGCACGCCGATACCGTGGCGCTGGCCGTCAACGCGAAAAAGGTCGCGGTCGGCAAACGCGCCGGCCAGGTCTCCACCGACCAGCGCTTCATCAATCGACAATTGGTGGAAGCCGGGCGCCACTACCAAAATGTGGTGCGGCTTAAGGGCGGCGACCCGATGATCTTTGGTCGCGCGCAGGAAGAGATCGATGCACTGAAGGAAGCCGGCATCGAGTTTGAAGTGGTGCCCGGCATCACCGCCGCGCTGGCGGCCAGTGCATCGCTCGGGGTCTCGCTCACCCGGCGTGGGTTGGCGCGCACGGTGAGTTTCGTCACCCCACGCATTGGGCCGAACGAAGTCGAAAGTGACTGGCTCGCCAGCGCTGCCGCAGCCGATTCCACCGTGCTCTACATGGCCGCCGGACAAGCGCCCCAGGTCGCAGCCTCACTCATCGGCGCGGGCAAATTGGCAACCACACCCGTGGCAATCGTCGAAAACGCCTCGCTGGAAAACGAGCAGCGCATTTTCACCACGCTTGCCGGGCTAACTGCCTCATCGCTGAACCTCGCGGGGCCTGCTGTGCTCTGCGTCGGCGAGGTGTTTGCGGCGCAGACAGCGGCCCTTTCGATCGCCAGTGGCCACGAATCGCGAATGCGGGAGATGCACGCATCGCGATGTCAGACGGCCTGAAAACGTCATTCAACAGCCGCTCGCCCGGAAGTGTTGAATCAGGTCACAGGGTGCGCAATGCGCACCGGGGACAACCGGCATGCGTTGCGCATTGCGCCCTACCGGACAAACAAACTCACGCACTGGCGCGGCTTCCCGGGCATTTATGTCACGGAAGGCGCATGAATGCTGGACTTTCGCCTCGAAATGCGGGCAAAACCGGCACCTGCAATTTCAATTAGAGAAAAGAAGATGTCGTACATGAAATGGTTTATCAAAGGCGCGAAGTTGGCCACTGCACTGGCGTTATTGGGTATCACACCCACTTTTGCCGCCAACATTACGCTGCTCAACGTGTCCTATGACCCCACCCGCGAGTTGTACGCCGATTTCAACAAGGCTTTCGCGAAAGACTACGAGGCGAGGACCAAGGACAAAGTCACCATCCGCCAGTCGCATGGCGGCTCGGGCAAGCAGGCGCGCTCGGTCATCGACGGGCTGGATGCCGCTGTGGTGACGCTGGCCCTGGCCATCGACATCGATGAAATCGCCGGCCGCGCCAAGGTGCTGGGTAGCGACTGGCAGAAAAAGCTGCCCCATAATGCCTCGCCCTACACCTCGACCATCGTGTTCCTGGTGCGCAAGCGCTGAAGGACTGGGACGACCTGGTGAAACCCGCAGTCAGCGTCATCACGCCGAATCCGAAAACATCGGGCGGCGCGCGCTGGAATTATCTTGCGGCATGGGCCTTCGCCGACAAGAAATTCGGCGGTGACCAGAACCAATCGCGGGAATTCGTCAGGGCGCTTTACAAGAACGTGCCGGTGCTCGATTCCGGCGCGCGCGGCTCGACCACCACGTTTGTCGAGCGCGGTGTCGGCGATGTGCTGCTGGCCTGGGAAAGCGAGGCCATCCTCGCGCTGAAGGAACTCGGCCCGGAGAAGTTCGAAATCGTCGCGCCGTCGCTGTCGATTCTCGCCGAGCCGCCGGTGGCCGTGGTGGACAAAGTGGTCGACAAGAAGGGCACGCGCCAGGCCGCGCAGGCTTACCTCGACTACTTGTATACCGAGGAAGGCCAGGAGATTGCGGCCAGGCACTACTACCGTCCGCGACTCGACAAGACAGCGAAGAAATACGAAAAACAATTTCCCAGGATCGTGTTGATCAATATCGATCAGGCGTTCGGCGGCTGGCAGAAAGCGACGAAAGCGCATTTTGCCGATGGGGCGTCGTACGATCAGATCTACCAGCCGGGGGCGAGGTAGATTTCATGTCTTCGCGAGTGCGGCCACCGCAAATCCCCCTCAATCCCCCTTTAGAAAAGGGGGAAGTGCCGCGCGTTGGGCACGAACCATTGCAAGGCACTCCTCCCTTTGAAAAAGGGAGGGTTGAAGCGGGAATTCGCGAAGCACGCTTCGCGAATTCCCTGCTTCACCGCCCCCACAGCGTCCTACCCGGCTTCAACCTCGCTCTCGGCTACACGCTGTTCTACCTCGGCCTGATCGTGCTGATTCCGCTTTCCGCCGCGTTCATCAAGACGTTTGCGCTGACGTGGGAGGCATTCTGGGCCGCCGTCTCTGCCCCGCGCGTGGTGGCGTCGTACTGGCTCACGTTTCGCACGTCATTGCTCGCCGCCACCATTAACGCCGTGTTCGGCCTGCTGGTCGCGTGGGTGCTGGTGCGCTACAAGTTCCCGGGCAAGAAGCTCATCGACGCGCTGGTCGATCTGCCGTTCGCGCTGCCCACCGCCGTTGCCGGCATTGCCCTTACCGCCGTGTATGCGACCAACGGCTGGCTCGGCAAGCCGTTGGCGGAAATGGGCATCAAGGTCGCGTTCACGCCGCTGGGGATCCTGGTCGCGCTGACCTTTATCGGCCTGCCCTTCGTGGTACGCACGGTGCAGCCGGTGCTTGAGGATCTGGAGAAGGAACTCGAGGAGGCCGCCAAATCGCTCGGCGCCTCGAGCTGGCAAACCTTTGCGCGAGTGATTTTCCCCACCGTGCTGCCGGCCGTCATCACCGGATTCACACTTGCCTTCGCGCGCGCGCTGGGTGAATACGGCTCGGTAATTTTCATCGCCGGCAACATGCCGATGGTGTCGGAAATCACGCCACTGATCATCATCACCAAGCTTGAGCAATACGATTACAGCGGCGCCACCGCCATCGCCGTGGTGATGCTGGTGACCTCGTTCCTGATGCTGCTCGCCATCAATACGCTGCAATGGTGGGCGCGGCGCCGCCGTAACGAGGAAAGCGTGTGATGGCGGCGGTCCATCCTCCGCTGCCGCTGCCTGGCGCCGTCGTGTCGCCGCGTTCCGCCGGGAAGCCGTTTCCCTGGGTGCCGGTGATACTGGTCACGATCGCGCTCGCGTATCTCGCGCTATTCCTGTTCGTGCCGCTGGCCGCCGTATTCACCGAGGCCTTCAAGAAGGGCGCCACTGTCTACTGGGACGCGATCCGCGAACCCGACGCCTGGTCGGCCATCCAGCTGACGCTGATCGCCGCCGCCATCGCCGTGCCCCTCAA
>JBDTSU010000357.1:0-3963 GCA_039930965.1 Betaproteobacteria bacterium | reverse complement strand
GCTGGTTGCACGAGGAACTGCACAAGGCGCGCAACTTCAAGCCGTGGATGTCGAAAGGACTGTACACGGGAACCGTGATGGTCGGCATCGACCAGGTGGTGTTCGGCGGCAAGGCGCCCTGGACGCTGCATCACCAGCATTACGACCACGACACCCTCAAGCAGAAAACCGAGGTGACGCCCATCACCTACCCGAAGCCGGACGGCGTGCTCACCTTCGACCGGTTATCGTCGGTATTCATATCTAACACCAATCATGAAGAAGACCAGCCCGCACACCTCACGCTGAAGAATGCCGACGTACCGGTGACCATCAACCTGGCGTTGTATGATGGACCGGAACAGCGCTATTGCCCGGCTGGCGTGTATGAATTTGTCGAGTCTCCCGGCGGGGGCAGCAAACTGCAGATCAACGCGCAGAATTGCGTGCACTGCAAGACCTGCGATATAAAGGACCCGACCCAGAACATCAAGTGGGTGGTGCCCGAAGGCGGTGGCGGGCCCAATTATCCAAACATGTAAACGTGGTGAATTTCACCTGTCGGCAGCACACGCATCAGACCTGCATCAATAACTGACCAGCGAGGTATGTCATGAAACCCGTCTCGGAATTGTTCAAGAATCGTCCCAACACCCTGTGGAGCCTGGGTCCGGATGACAGCGTCTTTGAGGCCATCAAGGTGCTGGCCGAAAAGGGTGTGGGCGCGCTGATGGTGATGGACAAGGGCAAGCTGGTCGGAATCCTGTCGGAACGCGACTACACCCGCAAGATTGCGCTGCTTGGCAAGAATTCGAAAGAGACCAGGGTGCGGGACATCATGACGCCCAACGTACTGGTGGTCACACCGCAGACTCGCACCCGCCAGTGCATGGCGATCATGGCCGAGAAGAATATCCGCCACCTGCCGGTGGTGGACGGCAGCACCGTCGTCGGCATGCTGTCCATCCGCGACCTGATGAACGACATCATCTCCGACCACGAATTCACCATTTCCCAGCTCGAGAGCTATATCAAGGGCTAACTGAATTTGGCGAAGCCTCCGGTTCGTTGCCCCTGGTGCGAAAATTCGTCCCTCGGCCAACTCTATATTGAGTATCACGACCAGGAATGGGGTGTGCCCGTTCACAACGACCGCACGCTGTTTGAATTCCTGATTCTCGAAGGTGCGCAGGCGGGACTGTCCTGGTCAACCATCCTGGCCAAGCGCGCGAATTACCGCCGGGCCTTCGCGGATTTCGACCCGGCGAAAGTGGCGAAATTTTCCACCGCAAAAGTGGAAGCTTTACTGCTCGACCCCGGCATCGTGCGCAATCGGCTGAAGGTCAACAGCACGCTCGTCAACGCCCGCGCTTTCCTCGCCGTACAGCAGGAATTCGGCAGCTTCGATACCTACGTCTGGGCGTTCGTCGGCGGCAAGCCAAAACAGAACAGATGGACCGCGCTGTCCGGCGTACCAGCCAGGACCGCCGAGTCCGATGCCATGAGCAAGGATTTGCAGAAGCGCGGTTTCAAGTTTGTCGGCTCGACCATCTGCTATGCCTTCATGCAGGCAACCGGGATGGTCAACGATCATCTGGTGACCTGCTTCCGGCACAAAGCCCTGCGTTGAAAAACACCTTCGACGTCGTGATCATCGGCGCGGGCGCCGCCGGAATGATGTGCGCGGCAGAGGCCGGCCGGCGCGGCAGATCGGTGTTGCTGATAGACCACTATCGCCGGCTCGGCGAGAAGATTCGCATTTCGGGTGGCGGGCGCTGCAACTTTACCAACCTCCACACCCGCCCCGAAAATTTCATTTCGGAAAACCCGCACTTCTGCCGTTCCGCCCTGGCGCGCTATACGCCGCACGATTTCATCAAGCTGGTGGAGAAACACGGCATCGCCTATCACGAAAAGACGCTTGGCCAACTGTTCTGCGACGACAGCGCGACGCAGATTATCAACATGCTCAAAATCGAGTGCGATCGTGCACAGGTTCAGTGGTACATGCCGTGCCGTGTCGCGGGGATCGTGCATGAACAAAGCGGTTTCTCGGTTACCACCGACCGTGGCGATGTTATTGCCAACGCGCTGGTGATTGCCACCGGCGGACTATCCGTTCCGAAGATCGGTGCGACGCCGTTTGGCTACCACGTTGCCGAACAATTCGGCTTGAAGATCGTCGCGCCCCGCCCTGCCCTCGTGCCCTTGAGTTTCGATCCGGAAAGTCTCGCCAGATTCGGCGATTTGTCCGGCCTGTCGCTCGACGCGGAAGTCTCCTGTCACGAGGGGCGGTTTCGCGAGAGCCTGTTGCTCACCCATCGCGGTCTGTCGGGCCCGTCGATCCTGCAAATCTCCACCTATTGGCAGAATGGATCCGCGAAAGAGGCGATTCACATCGACCTCCTGCCCGGTCAGGACGCCGCTGAGTGGCTTGACGGTCATCGTCATTCCAGGCAGCAGCTCGCCAACTTGCTGGCCGAACGCCTGCCCAAACGATTTGCGCAAAGCTGGTGCGATGCCCATGGCATCAACCTGCCGGTAAACCAGCTTGCCGAGAAGCGCCTGAGGGAGATTGCGTCGGATTTGCACGACTGGCCGGTCAAGCCATCGGGCACGCTCGGTTACAACAAGGCGGAAGTAACGCTCGGTGGCGTCGATACCCGGGGCCTGTCGTCCAAGACCATGGAAGCCACTGCGCGGCGCGGACTCTATTTCATCGGCGAAGTCGCCGATGTGACCGGCCATTTGGGCGGCTTCAATTTTCAATGGGCGTGGGCGTCGGCCGTTGCTGCCGGGCAAGCGCTATGATTTTGCCCCTGCGGCTGGTGCTGGACACCAATGTTGTGATCGACTGGCTGGTGTTCGACGACCCGTTCATGAATCCTTTGCGGGATGGCGTGCGCGATGCACGCATTGTTGTGCTGACCCACGGACCGGCCATCAGCGAATTGCAACGCGTGCTGGCTTACCGGCAATTGAAACTCGATGCGGTCCGCCAGCAAGAGGTGTTTGCGCGCTACCGGGCGCAGGCGCAGAGGCATGCGATGCCGCCGGAATTCTCGCTGAAACAGTTGATGCTTCCCGGCGGCTTTCCACGTTGCCGCGATCGCGACGACGAGCATTTTCTCGCCCTCGCCCATCACGCCCGGGCCGACGCACTGGTCTCCCGCGACAACGCCGTGTTCGGCCTGAAGGCTCGCGCCGCCAAATTCGGCATGACCATATGGAACGTACAGGAGATGATTGCGGCACTGTCTCGCGCGCCAGTGGCGGATGCATGACAGGACTATCAGGGATTTGTCCCTCGCCGCACACCGCGCAAATCGCCATTTGGCGCGGTGTTTCAGGCATTTTCGGCCGGAAAGCCGCGCCCCTGCTGGAGTTTGACCGATCAGTGCCTCGTGTGGCGCACTTCGCGGCCCAGCGCCAGCGCCGCCACGATCGCGCACGCGAGCGTGATCGCGACGCCGATAAACACGGGCGAATACAGATTCCGGTCGAGCAGCATGCCGAACGCGATCGGTGAGACGGCGAGGCCGACATCAAGGCCCGAATACACCATCCCGTAGACACGTCCGTAAGAGCCTTCACCGAGCCGGGCCTTGGTCGCGGCGCGCACCAGCAGATCGCGCGACGGGCCGGCGATGCCGACGCCGAAGCCCATTACCGCCATGGTCGGCAGCACCAGCCAGACGGGTATCGGCAACAGCGCAAGGCACAACGCCAGCACCACGCCCGATGAAAAGGCGAACATGACGTAGCGCTCGTGCTGATTGCCCGGCTTGGCGAGGAAGCCGCCCAGCACCAGTCCCGCCGAGCCGCCCAGCAGGTAGATCGACAGCGCCGAGGTGGATGCCGCCAGCGACAGCCCGAACAGCTCGCGCAACAATGGCGGCGCGAAATTCTGCAATGCGCCAAAGCCGAACGTGGAAAAGAAGAAGAAGGCGAATGCAAACCAGACCATGGGCTCGCGCAAGAACG
>JBDTSU010000356.1:0-3968 GCA_039930965.1 Betaproteobacteria bacterium | reverse complement strand
GGCGGCCGACGTCCTCGACAAACGTGAGAATTTCGGTGCCGGCGGCGAGCGCGCGATCGTGGACGGCGTCGGCCTGCTTGTAGATCGATTCATAGAGGCGCACGCTGTTCAGCAGGCCGTACAGCGTCTCTTCCTTCAACTGTCCGCCCGTCGGCAACTTCACATTTTCAAGGTCCGCCATCAGGTCGCCAAACACCGTGCCTTCGCCACAACCCGTGGTCTTGGTGCGCTTGGCCATCTTTTCGTCGAGATTCCTGAGGCCATTGCGAGTCACCAACGAGCAGGCATTGACCTCCCAGTCGACCTGCACCGAAATGATTTCCTCGATCGATTCGAGCAGCCGCTGATTGCGCAGATAGCCGATCGCGAGCGCCTCGGGGGCGGCGCCCAGCGTCATGATGGTCAGGATCTCGCGCTTGTCGACATAGATTGTCAACGGATGTTCGCCGGCAATCGGCGTGGGCCGCACGGTGCCGGTTTCGTCGAGTGCATCGACGGTGAAGGTGGACGGGCGGGCGGATTGGCTGAGATGGGGGCGATACGACATGGTGTTTTAACGAAATTGGACAATCCAGAGCCTTGCCAAGTGCAGAACTCAAGCACTGGCGCGGCGTCCAGGCCAATAGTGCCCGGAAAAGCGCTCCAGTGCTAGAGTTTCACTGCCCGAGCACTCCCCGCAACCACACGATGAGCGGATACAGATCCTCGAAGTTTCCGGCAATTTCTTTCGCCAGGTTTTTCGAGACGTGTTTGTTCAAGTCAATCTCGAGAAAGCTGAAGTAGTGCCGGTTCTTGATCATGTCCAGCATCGGGTGATCGGCCGGCAGGTGCTGGTAACCCTTCGGCGCACGCATCATGCGGTCCTCTTCCGACAGGCCGCCATAGGTGGCGAGGAATCGCTTGTTCTTCAGAAGTTTGGCCACTGCGTCCGGCTCGGCCAGGATCTCGTGGCGAATCTTGTTAAGCGTATCCGGCTCCGGCATGTACACGCCGCCTCCCATGCCGAGGATGCCCTCCTGGTTGATCTGGAAGTAATAGCCGGGCACCGCCTTGTGGTCCTTTTTCTCGCCGATCATGGCCGAGAATTGCGTCTTGTACGGCTCCTTGTTGTGAGAGAAACGCACGTCGCGGTAAATGCGGAACAGCGATTTCTTCGGATCCACATGCTCGATACACTCGTCGAATTTCGCGATTCGCTGGATGATGTCCGACACGAGCTCGGTGAACTCCTCGCGCAGAATGTCGTAGTTCGGCTTGTTGTGCAGGAACCACGGACGGTTGTTGTTTTCCGAAAGTTCTTTGAGGAATTGGAGGAGGGCGGGGATGTGCATTTGGTGCTTTCTGCTACGGGTTGGGTCCACCATCGATGAGGTTCCTATCGCTGGCAAACAATGAAATGACTAACAACATTTTGCTGAGCGCCAATGCGCCCCACGCGCACACGTTTGTGCCGTCACTTTCGACAAAGGTACCAATTGAGACAACGAGAGACAACAGGGCAAGAAAAAATAAAAGACTCGCGAAGTGTCGGCGAGGAAGCTGTCAAACGCGTCTACCCCGGATGTTCGAATTCTGTTCAATGTTCGTTGTTTTCCCATCCAATCATCCCCCAATAAAACTCATCTCAACCTTCCTTGCCTTGGCCGTTTCGCCAGTACGAATCTCCGAATACCTGTCCGCGCGATGCTGCCAAATCGCCGTCATGGCATCGCGAACCTCCTCATCCGTACCGCCACCACGCAGCAACCGCTTCAGGTCATAACCCTTTTCTGCAAACAGGCAGGTGAAGATCTGCCCATCGGTGGATAGCCGCGCGCGGGTGCAACTGGAACAAAACGCCTGGGTAACGCTGGAGATGACGCCAATTTCTCCCGACCCATCCGAATATCGCCAACGCTCCGCCACTTCGCCGGCATAACTCGCATCGGCGGGTTGGAGTGGGAACACGGCGCCGATACGGCGGACAACTTCCGCCGAAGCAATCACATCGTCCATGCGCCAGCCATTGGTGGCGCCGACATCCATGAATTCGATGAAGCGAACGATATGCGGCGTGCCGCGAAAATGCCGCGCCATGTCGACGATCTCATGGTCGTTCACGCCGCGCTTGACCACCATGTTGATTTTGACCGGGCCCAGGCCCGCGTCGGCCGCGACATCGATCGCTTCCAGCACCTTCGCTGCGGGGAAGTCGACATCGTTCATAGTGCGGAACGTTCTTTCATCCAGCGAATCGAGGCTGACCGTGATGCGCCGGAGCCCGGCCTTCTTGAGTGCACGCGCCTTCGCCTTGAGCGCCGAGCCGTTGGTGGTGAGCGCGATATCGATGCCCGGCAGTGCCGCCACCAGCATGGCCACCAATTGCTCGATGCCTCGCCGCAGCAGGGGTTCACCACCGGTCAGGCGGATCTTTTCCACGCCCAGCTGGCGCGAAATCCTGGCAATACGGACAATCTCTTCAAAGGTCAGCAGTTCGTCGTGCGGCAGAAACTGGTAGTTGGCGTCGAACACATCCTTCGGCATGCAATAGGTGCAGCGGAAATTGCAGCGGTCGGTAACCGAGATGCGCAGGTCGCGGATGCGGCGGCCCCGGCTATCGGCAAGCGGGTGCGCGTCTGCGCGCGCCTTGAGCGCGGGTACTGCGAGGCTCCGCACATGGGCGATCGGGATGACGGTGTTGCGTTCGGTCATCTGCCTAGCATAGCCCAATTGACGTGTAACATTCCCGGCATGGAAAAAAAGTCGTTTCCGATTTCGGTGGTGATGGAACGCATCGCCGTCAACAGCCGCTGGCAAACTGAAAAATGGCAGCTGGCCGGCGTGTTGCCGGACGATCGCGCCGCGACCGGATCGAGAATACTGATCGAGCGCGATGGGTTGTTGCAGAAGATCCACGCCGGTTATTCACTGGTCCTGTATCCCGACGAAGGCGAGGGCTACTACCTGAATATCACGTCGCCTGAGCCGCGTGTGTTCGCGACCTGGCGGATGAACGAAGACGAAAGCGAAGCCATTCCGCACATGGTGACCCTTTCCTACAATGAGGCCGCGCGCTGGATGGATGCGCAGGAGCATGTCGATAGCGTGGCGATTCCCGAGGATATCTTTTCCGAGCTGGTCGGATGGGTCGAGGCGAATTACCAGCCGCCGGAAAAGAAGCAGCGCATCCGGCCAAAATCATTCGAGAGCAAGGATGGCCGCTACAAGGGCGGGATGTCATGAGCTCATCTGACAAACCCGCGGTTAAACCTGATGACGCATCGTTTCTGTCGCGCTGGTCGCGTCGCAAGACCGAGGCCAAGGCCGAGCCCGCTCACGATGCGGAAATGCAAAAGACCAGCATGGGGGCGGTTCCTGGCGCGAAAGTGCCTGAAACGCCGCATCCAGAGCCGACTTTGCCTGTTGAGCCGCAGGCCAGGCAGGAGCTGCCGGATATTGCCACGCTGACGCACGAAGACGATTTCCTGCCGTTCATGGCCAAGGATATCGATCCCGGGTTGCGCAATGAGGCGATGAGGAAGTTGTTCACCGACCCGCATTACCAGTTCGCGCAGATGGACAAGCTGGATATCTATATCGACGACTACTCGAAGCCCGATCCGATTCCACTCGAGATGCTGCGGAAAATGAACCAGGCAAAACGTCTGTTCCTGTTTGACGATGATGAAAATGATGCGGCGCAACAATCAATCGACACCCGCGCGGAAGTACCAACAGGCGCCGCGCCCGCTGCCGGCGACGTCAGCACGAAAGGCAGCGGCACGGTCGCGGGCGAGGGCGTCGAGGGAACCATTATCGACAAGCGAAAAGCCCCTGAAAAGTTTACGGGAATGGTCGTCGAGCCGGATCACGGCGACGGCGCTGGGGCCGTGCCGCCGGAATTGGCGCGAAGTAAAAACTGTCCGTAACCAGAATAGTGGTTCTCGGTCATGTACACGCTACGCATAATGTGTTTTAGTGCATGCCTA
>JBDTSU010000355.1:0-3996 GCA_039930965.1 Betaproteobacteria bacterium | reverse complement strand
AAGTCCAACCAGGCGCACATGGCCGCGCTGAACAATATTCGCGGGCTTGCCGGCTTCCGGAAATCGGACAACAGTCAGCTCAAGCCGGTGTCCATCCTGGAAATGCACAACGAGATCGGCAAGGTTGAGGCCAATGCCGCGCTGTCGGCCGAAGAGAAGAAACAGCGCCTGGCGGAAATTTCCGCGCGCATGCAAAAGCTGAATGCGCTGATCGCCGGGCAATAGGTTGTCCGGAAGAAATGCCGGGCCGGAGAATCATCCGGCACATGGTGCGGGCCTCGCGGGGTTCGCGCACCGTTGATCGGAAAGTCGGCGGATCTATCCGTCAGACGTGCCGCGGATGTGCCGGCAACAGCAATGCCACCATTGCCGCGCCGAGGAAGGCCCCGGCGAATACCAGCAGCGCCTGATGATACTGGTCGAGCGACTGTGCCGACACCGGCGCCGACAGCAGTAGCGCCAGCACGGAGATGCCCACTACGCCGCCAAGATAGCGGCAGGTGGAGATGACGCCGGAAGCGATGCCGCTCATGGCCCGCTCGACGGTGGCCATCGCCGCCGACTGCGACGGCCCGTTGGCGAGGCCGAGGCCGGTGCCGCCGAGCACCAGGCCGCCGAGGATGTGCAGCGGATCTTTCCCGGGCGCCAGCACCGACAGCCATGTGAGTCCCGACATCGCGATCAGTGAGCCGGTCATACACGTCATGCGCACCCCGATGATCTCCGCCAGTCGGCCGCCGAGCATCGATGCCAGCATCATGCTCACCATGAAGGTCGTCATGTAGTGCCCTGATTGTTCCGGTCCCCACTGGTAAAGCAGTTTAAGCAAGTACGGCAACTGGAACAGCAGCGCGTACATGCCGAGATTTTGCAGCGCGACAATCGCGCAGCCGGCCGCGAACGGGCGATTCGAAAACAGTTTCAGGTCAATCAATGGCTGGGGTGTCCTGGCTTGCCACCAGATGAACATGGCCATGAACAACAGCGCGGGCAACAGCAGCACGCCCTGGTCCTTCATGCCGAAAACCAGGCACACCAATGCCAGCGCCATCAGCAGCGTGCCGGCCCAGTCGAACCGGAACGATGTTGGCGGCGTCTCGGGGAGTGCCTGCCTGAAGAAGCCGATCGAGAAGAACACCGAGAGTATCAGCGGTGGCAGGTTCATCAGGAAAATGGCGCCCCAGCCAAAGTGATGTACCAGCAGGCCGCCCAGCGATGGGCCCAGCGCCGCGGCAAAGCCCATCATCCCGCCGAAATAGCCAAACACCCGATGGCGCTTTGCTTCCGGCACCGTGATCTTGAACACCGCCATTACCGTCGGCACCATCATCGCGCCACCCAGTGCCATCAGTACCCGGCCGGCCACCAGCGCTTCGAAATAGTGGAACATGATCGGCAGCAGGCAGCCCGCGCCGAACAGCCATTGTCCCAGCCGCAGTGTCTTGCCGTATCCCCAGTGGTCACCCAGCTTGCCGCCGGGGCCCAGGGCCACGATATTGATCATCAGGTAGCTGTTCACCAGCCATTGCGTCAATTCACCCGGCGTGCGCGAAAACTCCGCGCCGATTGAGGGCAGCGCCACGGCAATCATGGTCGAGCCCAGCGGAACCAGCATCGCCGAGAGCCCGAGGCCCATCAGACGCAAAGGAGAGTAAGGCGCGTGCGGTGTTTCCATCCGGCCGCTCAGTGGGCCTGGCCGGTCGTGATGGTGCGGCACTGCAACAGGTAGAGAATATTTTTCTCGATGCCCCATTCGATATCGCGCCCCCGCCCGAAATGCCGCTCGCACAGCACGCCCAGCCGCACCAGCGCGTCCAGTTGCGCATCATCGAGGCAAAAGCCGTTGATCTTCACCGGGTCGTCGATCGCGGATTCCTCGACGCCGCCGCCGGGCAGCGCCTTGATGAAGATATCCTTGGTGCCGGCGCGCTTTTCCTTCAGCGCGCCGTCCTTGCTGAAGCGGAAATGATCGGGAATCACCAGGCCCTCGACAATCGCTTCCCCCAGCCCCCACGACGCCTCGATGACGATCTCGTCGGCGCCGGTCACCGGGTGACGGGTGAACATCACGCCGGCGCACTCGGGGAACACCATGTTCTGCAAGGTCACGGCGGTGCGCGGTTTTTCGGTGATGCCGAGCTTGGCGCGATAGGCGCGCGCGCCCTCGGAATGCCCGGAATCCCATACGGAATGGATCGCGCTGACGATGTCGGCAAAGCCGATGCGGTTGAGCTCGGTAAAATGCTGGCCGGCGAAGCTGGCGATCTTGGCGTCCTCGCCCACACCCGAAGAGCGCACCGCAAACGGCCCGGCCTTGTCGCGCAGAAAGGCCTCCAGTGTGGCGCACGCGGCGGGTTCGTGATTGACGATGGCCTCGACAAAATCCACCGACAGCGCCCAGCCCGGCGGTACCGGCAAGCCGCCGCGCAGCGACGCCCCCAACTGGACCGATTTACCGCCGAAAATGACTTCGTCTTCCGCAAGGCGAAGCTCGACCGGCCGTTTCATGACAGGATGGTCACTTCACCTTTGTCGGCATCGACCCGCACCATCGCGCCATCGGGAATCGTGCGGGTGGCCACCTGGCAGCCGACCACGCCGGGCAGGCCGTATTCGCGTGCCACGATGGCCGCGTGCGACATCAGTCCGCCGCGATCGGTGACGATGGCGCCGACCAGCGGCAGCACATAGTTGAAGGCGGTGGAAGTGGAGCGTGTCACCAGCACTTCACCTTTCCCGATCCTGTTCAGCGAATCGATATTGTCGATGACGCGGGCACGGCCTTCGTACTGGCCGGCGCTGACCGAAATGCCGCGCACGGTCTTGCCTTCGCTTTTCTTGTCGCCGGCGCCGAACAAGTGCGACATGTATACGCCCATGGCGCGCATGGTGCGCTGGGTCTTTTGCGGGAACCAGTCCACCGGCGGGGGTGGCAGCCGGATGCCATTCAGGAATGGCGGCGCCGTGTCGTTCCGTACATTGACGCGGAAATGATTGCGCGCGGCCAGCTCCACCGCGACCGGCGCACCGGCGCCGTCCGTGCCGGTAAGCAGCGCAATCGCTTCGGCACAGCTCGCATCCAGCACATGCTCCGCCGCCTCGATCCTTCCTGACGCGGCCAGCCGGCGCCCGGCTTCCAGCATGGCCCGCCGCGAAATGCCGCTTGCCCACAGGTCGCTCCAGTAGCTGCGCTCGTCGCGAAGGCGGTTGATGAGGCGCGCTTCGCCCAGCAGATGGTCAAACTGCGCGCGATGCTGCTCGGGCACCGCGGCGCGGATTTTGGCCGTTTGCGCCTGTACGCGCTGCTCTGCCTCCGCGACTTCGCCGGGCGAATACTTCACCTGCAGTGCGTTGACCAGTATTTCCGGTGTCTCGATGGCGGTTGGGCAGGTGAGATCGTAGCCGCCGGTGACACGATGCGACACCAGCGCGAGATAGGTGCTGATCGCCTCTCCGGTGGCGCCCGGCAGGGCCTGCAGTTGCTGCAGGACTTCAAGCGGCCGCCCGGGGCTGTTCAGTATTGCCTTGGCCTGCGTATCGGCCTCGATGGCATGCAGGGCCGCAAGGTATTCGTCGGTCACGCCCGATGAAATCGGCGTGCTGCCGCGCAAGGCCTGTGAAATTTCTGAAGGCGGCAGGCCGGTCCATTCCTGCGTGCACGCCATGAAATCTCCGACGGGAATGCCGCAGCTGATCGTGTAGATGTGATGCTGGAACACCATCGCCTTGGAATTTTCGAAACATTCCCTGATGTGGTCCGCGAGTTGCACTTCGGACATGGCCGACGGATCAAGCGACTGCAGGCGCAGGTGATTGGCCGTCGACGTCGGCTTCAGCACGGTGTCCCAGTTCTTGATATGGTCGCGCCATGGTTTTTCATCGAGTACCGTGGCCGCAGTCTTGAGACGGCGCCGCATTTCCGGATGCAGCAGGCACATCAGCCGGAACACCAGCCTCGGCGGCGCGCCGTTCGCATCCGCCGGCGCGCCGACGATG